>JBCCZF010000001.1:0-23382 GCA_039188035.1 Bacteroidota bacterium
CGTTTTTTTTCAGTGGCTTCGCCCATTTGATCAACGCCATGCGAAATTGCAAAAAGATCATTGTGGGGCGGGTACAGGGAAAGACAGTAGGCGGTGGGGTAGGCCTTGTGGCCGCCTGTGATTATGCTTTTGCCTCGGTAAACGCCGCCATACGGCTGTCCGAACTTTCCATAGGCATTGCACCTTTGGTGATTGCCCCTGCCGTGAAGCGCAAAATAGGCAGTGGGGCCCTTGCCGAGATGTCGCTCGCCCCTACCGAATGGAAAAATGCCTATTGGGCCCGGGAAAAAGGATTGTTTGCCCAAGTTTTTGACGATATGGGCGCCATGGACAAGGAGTTGGAGTTCTTTGTTGAAAAACTGTCCGCCTATAATCCCAAAGCTTTGGAAACATGGAAGCACGTGTTATGGGAGGGAACGGAACATTGGGATTCCCTCTTGACGGAACGGGCGGCAATGACCGGAAAATTGGCCTTGTCGGAATTCACAAAAAACGCCTTGGCCCAATTTAAGAAGTAGATGGTAAAAAGAACGGCATATGTATTGGTAGCCCTTGGGGCCTTACATTCTTGTGGAAATCCAAAAGAAGGATTAAAAGACGAAAGTCCCCTTACTATCGAAAATCCAACGAATAGAATTCTCCTAAGTTCCGAAATCGTCTGGGAGAAATTAAATCCCGCAAGGGGAGATCAAAGCCCCCAGGCAGGAACCCTTTGGGGGGATAGAAGAGGAAGGGAGGCAACGGGCTTCTTGGCAAAGTTTGTGGATGGGTTTTCATCACCTGCACATATTCATAATGTTACTTATCGCGCCGTGGTGATAAAAGGACTGGTGCATAACGATGATCCACAAGCCGAAAATATGTGGATGGGCCCAGGTTCGTTTTGGACGCAGCCCAGTGGAGAATCACATATTACCGCTGCAAAGGGAGCAGAAAATATCGCCTTGGTGGAAATAAATCAGGGGCCCTACTTGGTTAAACCAACGAGCGAGGCCTTTGATAATGGGGAAAGCCCCGTTAATATTGAAGCTTCAAATGTGGTATGGTTGAATGCCCAAAAAACAAATTGGGTAGACCCCAAAAGTAAGGCCGAAATGAGTTTTCTTTTGGAAAGGGAAAGTACGGATGGGCCTAGGAGCCTTTTTATAAAACTTCCCAAAGGATATACCGGAGAAATTGAAAGCACGGGAACGGTATTTCATGCTGTGGTGATAGCAGGAAAGATCAATTACACCATGCCACAGACTAAAGAAATTCAAGTTTTGGATGTGGGAAGTTACTTTGGTGCTACGGATAAAGCGATCCATAGCCTTACCAATACTTCTGAAAAAGAAGTTGTTTTCTATGTTAGGGCAAACGGAAAGGTCACCGTAAGGTAAGCCCGCTAGTAAAAATGCTGTTACAAACCTAGTTGAGGGCTCTAGACAGAACAAAATGCGCCAAAAAACACCGGGACAAAACATAAAAATCTCTTCTCTATAGCCAATAACGGGACCGTACTTGTCATGAAAAACACCCCAAAAATCAAAATCTTCCTTGTTTATATATTACTTGGTGTAATGTTCATGGGCTGCAAAAACAATCCCAAGAAAATGAACAAGGGCCTTACCCAAAATTGGTATAAGGGCAATCTGCATACCCATTCCTTATGGAGCGACGGCGATGAGTTTCCAGAGCGCATTTTGGATTGGTACAAGGATAAAGGGTATCATTTTTTGGCCCTTTCCGATCATAATACGGTCTCGGAGGGCGATAAGTGGATTACGGTTTCTGAAGATTCGCTGCTTCAACGTACTTTTCAAAGGTATCTCGAAGCCTATGGGGAGGATTGGGTAAAGACCAAAATCGATTCGGGGAGGACCTTGGTAAAGCTGAGAACTTTTCGGGAGTATCGTGATAAAATTGGGGAGCCCGGAGCATTTTTGGTCATTCATGCGGAAGAGATAAGCGACCGATTCCAAAGCCCCGGAAATGCCATGGGGCCCGAAGGGGTGCAAAAAAAACTGCCCCCGATAAGCAAGCCTGTTCATATGGGAGCCATAAACGTAAAGGAGCTCATTCCCCCACAGGGCGGCAATACCGTAACCGAGGTGATACAAAACAATATCGACGCTCTACAAAAACAACGTGCAAAGACCGGGGTTCCTATGATGTTGCACCTGAATCACCCCAACTTTTACTATGCCGTATCCCCAGAGGATATCATGGCGTTGAAAGGAGAACGTTTTTTTGAAGTCTACAACGGGCATCCCATGGTACACAACATGGGCGATTCTACCCATATTTCCACAGAAGACATGTGGGATTTAATCAATATATCCTATCTAGAGGACCATAAACCGTTACTATACGGTTTGGCAACGGACGATACCCATCACTATCATAACAAAGCCAGCAAATGGAGTAATGCGGGTCGCGGTTGGGTTATGGTACAGGCCGATACTTTGTCGGCCCCTGCCTTGATAGATGCCATGGAAAAAGGGGATTTCTATGCCAGTACCGGGGTAACGCTCCAAAACGTGGAAAATGTACATAACACCTTGAATATCATTATACAAGAAGAACCAGGGGTTTCCTATGAACTCACCCTAATAGGATGCAAAAAAGGGGGCTCGGAACCGGAGGAACTAAAATCCGTAACCGGAACACGGGCGAGCTTCAAGCTTTCCGATGACCTCCTATTCGCACGTTGTAGGATTACCTCCTCCAAACTTCAGGAAAACCCCATTGAGAACATCTTTTACGAAATGGCTTGGACACAACCCGTATTATGTGGGGAAAACCCATGACCTACCAACCAATATTCCCTAGGTTTCTCCGAAGCGGGGGAATTTAAGTCCTTAAAAGGAACAAAGGCGCGCTTTACACTTTCCAATGACCTATTGTTTGCGCGTTGTAGGGGTTACCTCGTCCAAACTTTAGGACAATCCCATTGAGAACCTCCTGTATGAAATGGCTTGGACACAAGCTGTGGCACACGGTAAAAACCCATGGCCAGGAAGCCAATATTCCATGGGATTCCACGTTTACTTCCCAAACATTGATTATGAACGTACTGGATTTCCTGAATAGCGACCTTATTTTTCCCATGTTGGCCCTGCTCGTCGTTGTCCTATACCTTGTTCAACGTATTCGCAACCGCAGAAGATATAAACGGTAATCCAAAGAATGCCTACCTTTGCCGCGAAATTGGATCATGGGAAAAATACGCGTAACCAAGGAATTCACTTTTGAGACGGGACATGCCCTGTACGGGTACGATGGCAAATGCCGTAATATACATGGCCATAGCTATCATCTGTCCGTAACGGTAATAGGTAGTCCTATTTCCGACACCTCCCATGTAAAATTGGGGATGGTGATTGATTTTGGGGACTTAAAGAAAATTGTGAAAGAGGCCGTAGTGGATCCCTTTGACCATGCCACGGTGTTTAACAAAAATACCCCCCATATTGACCTCGCGCGGGAATTGGAAATCCGGGGCCACAAGGTCATTTTAGCCGACTACCAGCCTTCCAGCGAGAACATGGTCATTGATTTTGCCATGAAAATAAAGGCCCAATTACCTAAAGGTATTGCCTTGCATTCCGTAAAACTACGCGAAACCGGAACCGCCTTTGCAGAATGGTATGCGGAAGATAATCCCTAAGGGTTCCCAGTTTCGGGTACAAGGCTTCCGCCCTTTAAGAGATGGCGGTCGCAGGTTGCAGTTGCAGTTCACGTTGTTTAACGTGGACATCACGCATTGTTTTAATCCAAGGTTCCAAATTCAAGGTTCAAGATTTCAAACATAAACCGATAAACTCCCAAACCTAAAAACCCATTTTCAAATCTTCAAATTACCACATTGTTCCATTATCACATTGGTTCATTTCATTTATCCTGTGTCCTTTTGTTCCCCCTAGCCTTCTTATATTTATGCTCAAATGACTACACTACACATTCCGGAGGGCAAGAAAGTCTATTTTGCCAGCGACAATCATTTGGGCGCCCCAACAGCTGGGGAGAGTTTACCCCGTGAAAAAAAATTTGTGGCCTGGCTGGAGATGGTAAGAAAAGATGCTGCCGCCATTTTTTTGCTGGGTGACCTGTTTGATTTCTGGATGGAATACAAAACCGTGGTGCCCAAGGGCTTTACGCGTGTTTTGGGCAAGCTGGCCGAAATATCGGATTCCGGTATTCCCATCTACTTTTTTGTGGGCAACCACGACCTATGGATGAAGGGCTATTTTGAAGAGGAACTCAATATCCCCGTCTTTCATAGACCCCAACGGTTTAAGTTGAATGGCACAACCTTTTTTTTGGGACATGGTGATGGGCTCGGCCCCGGGGACAAGGGCTTCAAAAGGATGAAAAAAGTATTTACCAATCCCCTGGCACAAAGGCTTTTTCGATGGCTGCACCCGGATATCGGGGTTCGGTTGGCACAGTACTTTTCTGTAAAGAACAAGTTGATCTCCGGGGAGGAGGACATCACCTTTTTGGGAGAGGACAACGAATGGTTGGTACAATATGCCAAACGTAAATTGGAACAAGACCACTACGATTACTTCGTTTTTGGACACAGACACCTACCCTTGGAAATCGACCTGAACGGAGAGTCCACCTACATCAATCTTGGCGATTGGATTTCTTACTATACCTATGCCGTTTTTGACGGTGGAAAGCTAACACTTGAAAAAATGGCGTTCTAGACGACCGTTATTCCCCAAGAACAAAGGTGGTAAGCACAATCCCGTGATCCGAGGGGTATGGGATTTTTTTATCGCTAAGGGTAATGGGTTCGCCCAGAAAGGCCATATAGGATTCTGAGGCTATCGGTCGTAAGTCCCCATTATAAAAAACATAATCGATCCGATTCGAATCCACGGCGTCCTTGGCATCCCAGGTGATGCCCGGATGCCAATTGGGATTGGGATGCACTTCTCTGTAGGAATCCGCAAACCCCAAATCTTCCAAGACCCGGGTCGCATACCAGGGCACTACCAGTCCGTTATGCCTGCTCTTGGTTGCTTCCCCCCAATCCAAGTGGGAGGGAGTGTTCATATCCCCTGCCAATATCATGGGTACGGTATCCGCTTGGCTGGCATATTTTTCAAGATGGGGCAATACCTTTTGTATCATTTCGGTACGCTTTCCCTTTTTTTCCCAATCCAAAAGCTCCTCCACGGATTTGCCCGTTTGTTCCGGGGCATTCTCCCAAGGCAGATAGTGGAACCAGTTGGCAAATACGCGAATCTTCTTTCCTTCCACGAGCACTTCACGGCCCCCCAGGTAAAAATCAAAACCAGTATCGATACGTTCCCCAAAAGGAAATTTGGAATAGATGGAAAGGTTTATAGTCTTGTCGTCCAATGGGGTGCCCTCCGGCGCGATCAAGTGAAAATGATAGCCCAAGGTTTCGGCGATCAATTTTCCGGAACCGTAGGTCTCCACCATCAACAGGATATCCGGATCCAGTTCTTTTATGATGGCAATGACCTGTTGCGGCCCATTTTCGATATCATTGCCCCCGTGCAGAATATTCCAGGCCATGACCTTTAGGGTCTTTTGATATTCCTGACCGCGGACAGTTCCAAGGCCAAGTAGCACAAGTAAGGCAAGTGTATAGGTGTATGTCCTTGGTCCCATAGGCAAGTAATTAAGGTGTTCTTGAATTCGTTTTAGTGCCCTCTATTCGTTCTCTTTGAAATCAAAAAATAAAGCACGACCAGGGTTGATCCCACAAAGGAAAAAGTCATCAGAGCCCCGGATATCCAAACTACATATTTCATCCATAACACCCCTTTCCACAAAAAAAAGATACCGCCAAAAGTAAACAATACGGAAATCAAGGGTTCATACAACAGGAGATTCCTAAAAAAACCGTGTAAAGGGGTAAGGGCCACCAACAGCGCCAAGACTAAGAACAGCATGGCCATGGACAGCATATGGGCATGTACAATGTTCAATATCTGTCTTTCTGTTTTGGGGAATTTCATTACTTCGGCCTTCATATCTTCCTCGTTCCCCAAATAGTTTTCCACGATACCTTGGGTAGAATTCCCCGTGGTGACCCCAACAAACTGTAGTGCGGACAAAAAACCAATACCCGTTACCACCAGGTAAATCCCGAGCACTATTTTTATGGTCGTGGGAAGTTCCCGTATTTTTCCTTTGAAGTCCATGGCCTGTCCCGAGTTCAGGGAAAGATAAGCAAGATTTATGAACAAAAGGCCGCTTTTGGCATTTCCCCTGCCCTAAATGGAAAAAGTACGTATCGCATTAGTTATTGGAATGCGCCAGGGACTTGGGCAACAGCCCGTTCTCCTGAAGCATCGCTATCCCCTGGAGCACATCCTGTACCGCCCGGGTCATGGATTCCGCGGAAATGGTAGCCCCTGAGATGGCATCCACATCTTCGCCATATTCTAGCGTATCCCCGGGTTTTTTCCCAATAAACTGTTTAAGCCAGCGTTGGCTTCCAATTTGTCTACCATAGTCCTCCCTGTAAATAAGGACCTTGGACTTTTTTATAGCCAAGTGCCCATCGAAGAGTACCACATAGTCAAAAACGTTCTTCATACTGGGTGCCTGTCCCAAGTAGGCATATCCTAGTATTCCCTCGGGAACTTCTATGGCAAAAAGACTTTCATCCCCAAGTTCAAGTGGGATCTTGGCCTTTATCCCTTCAGAAATCTTCATGGGCTTTAGCCCATACTCCGTTATTTCAAAGGTAGTTTCCACGGCCGCCTTTAGCTTCTGTTGCAATCGGGGCGAAATCTGGGGCGGGGTCACAAATCCCAACAAAAAAAGGGCCGTGCAAGACACGGCCCCAAAAAGGCACTTAAACTTATTTTCCTTGGGCATCCCCCTCCATTTTGGCCTCGGAGACAAATCTTTGGATGAGCTCCGAAATCTGCTTCTTGTCCGCAGCTGTTTTTTCCAAGGGATAAAAATGCATAAACAGGGGCTGCCCGTCTACCCTTTTGGCCAAGGTAAGGTTTCCTTCGCGATTATAGACCTCGTCCCATTGGTTGCGCACAACGGTCCAAAAGTCCTTATGCGTTTTCCACCAATCCTTGGCTGCCCGGCAATTTTGATCGGGAACCCGGGTATAGGTATTCCACCCTTTTTCCTGGGCGAGCAAGACATCTTCCTTACCGTCCTTGCGGATAATCTTATCGTTGTCCTGCTCGTGGACCCAACCATAATCCGTAATCTCGTGCCGGTTGCCGCGCAACATCACGTTGTAATCGTTTCGTTTGGAATATTCCCGTCTCGGTAAGGGGGAATCCGTTTTGTTCTCCCAAAAGTGCCTCCCATCATAATGGATCCAAGTGGCCGATCCGGAATACCTGGGGCTATCGTCTACCTGGAAGACCTTTTGGGTCCACTGCCCCTTAACGGCATCTTTGGGCAGTTTCCTAAACACCCAATTGTTGTCCTTGTCGTAATAAAAGACATTTTGGTTCTCGTATTCCCAATCCTGGCGCCAGTGCTTTATCACCATGGTATCGTTTATGACCAACAAATGCTGGATGGCAATCTTGTTCTTTTCGTCCACTATGGGCAAGGCCAATTCCAATGCCGCAGCCGAATAATCCAGTTTCTTTTCATAATCGATTTCCGGGGCAAAAGTCTCGGTATACTTAAAGGTAATCTCATAACAGCCGCACATGTCCAAGATGGCCTGTCTGTCCATATCCTTTTTTTTCTGGGCCGTACAGGCAAGGCAAATAAAAAGGGTAAAAAAAGGCAATACGTGTATTCGTCTCATTTCTAATATGCTATAAATTCCTGGGAAACCTCAAAGGTACAAATCTAGGGGGATAATTAAAGGTTCTTTTTATTTAGATTGATTAAAAATAAAGCTATATTTGTCTCAAAATTACGGAGAATGGGCCTAAATAAAAATTATTTAGCCGTTTATTTTTTTTCAATTTTCGGTCTTGTTACGCTGGCCCAGCAAGGGGAAGAAGTGGTACAGGATTCGGTTCCCGTGAATACTTTGGACGAAGTGGTGGTCACTGGTGAAAACCAGGTAATGTCCTTAAGCAAAAAGCTTTTTAATGTAAGGGTCATTGGCCAAAAAGGGATAACCCAAATGGCCGGCAATACCCTTGCGGACATCCTCACCCAAAATCTCAACATCACCATTGTTCCGGACGCCTCTACGGGGAGGTCCGTGGTAAGCATGTTCGGTTTGGGCGGGGAATATGTAAAGGTATTAATGGATGGCATCCCAGTGGCAAGTGATAACGGCATTGGCAACAATATAGACATTACCCAAATCAACCTGGAAGATGTGGAACGTGTAGAGATCATAGAAGGTTCTGCCGGGGTACTCTATGGCGATAATGCCGTGGCCGGGGTTATAAACATCATCACCAAGCGAGGCGTTGAAGGCAATCACAAATGGCAGATAAAAAGTTCCGTACAGGAGGAAACCATAGGCGGCGAGTATTCCATTTTTGACCGTGGGCGACATATCCAAAATATAAAAGTGGGCAATCAAATACGTCCTGCCCTGTCCTATGCCCTTGGTGCTTCCAGAAACGACTATGCGGGTTTTTACAATGGTTTCCAGGGCAGGGATTATGTTAACATACAGGATAATCTTGTGGTCAACGATGGGCTCAGGGGCACGGAATGGAATCCCAAGGAACAGCTCACCTTTTTTGGAAACCTCAATATGGATGTAGGCAAGCACAAGATTTTTTATAAGTTCCAGTTTTTTGACGAAGCGCTTACCATATACAACCGTACCGTAAATGGTCGATTAAATAGCGATACGGGATTGGTAAGCCCCACCGCCTTGGATGAGGACTACAATACCCAAAGGGTAATGAACAACCTCATTGTATCAGGTCCCGTAAAGGGATCCACTACCTATAATATAACCGTCTCCCACCAAAACCAGAAGCGGTATTTTAAACAATACGTGTACAATATTCTCCAAAGGGGTATTGAATCCTATACCGCGGACGGTCTGAACCAATCCAGTGATTTTGTGTTTTCCAAGGGGTTTGTTTCCAATCTTATGCCCAAATCGGATTTTTTCAACGCCCTTTTGGGCTATGAGTTTACTTGGCAAAAGGGGTTTGATGCCATTGCAACGGGATCTTTTTCCTCCGATGTAGTGGAAAATACGTTGGAAAACTATGATTTCTTTGCGACCACGGATTTTAACCTTACCAAAAAACTATCCCTATATCCGGGGATGCGGTTGGTAAACAATTCCCAATTCGGCAACAAATGGGTATGGTCTTTTTCATCGACCTATGATTTTTCCGAGGCCTCAAAATTAAAACTGGCCGTAGGTTCCGCTTTTAGGGCCCCAAACTTTACCGAGCTCTTCTTCTATTTTGTAGATGCCAACCACAATGTTCGGGGCAATCCCGATCTTAATCCCGAAGACGGTATTTCCGTATTCCTCAATGCGGATACTACATTTAAGATAATACGGGACAATCCCTTAAAATCCACACTTACCTTATTTTACTACGATATTGAAAATAAGATAACCTCGGTAATCGATTCGGACGAAGACGGCAGGGCCCTCTTTACCTTCGGCAATGTGGATATTCAAAAAATCCTTGGGTTTTCATGGACCAATTCAATTGGCCTAAACCATTGGCAGGCAGGCCTTGGGTTGAGTTATATTGGGGAATCCACCATAGTGGATGAGACCTCAGATGCGGATTTTGGTTATTTGTGGAGCCTTAACCTACAATCCAGCCTAACGTATAGGTTCCCAAGATTAAAAACCTCGGTGTCCGCATTGTTAAATTATAACGGGAGCACACAAAACATTGTGGAAGGCGATGATGGTCCTGAACTTGGCAAGACCGATAACTTTACCTGGGTGGACGCCTCGATCCGAACAAACCTCTTTGAAAATTTCGATATTACCCTAGGTGCCCGAAACCTTTTGGACATCGTTACCGTAGATGCCACCGATATTCCCGCAGGCGCCCATGGGGTTCCGGGGGCAGGTGGTCGTCTGTTCGGTAATGGAAGGTCTTATTTCTTAAAACTTTTATACACCTTAAACTTTAATTGACTATTATGAAAAAGTACTTTTTCTTGGGTGCTGTTGCACTACTTTCCCTCCTTAGCTCATGTAGTGACGATGATGGTGAGGATTTAATCGACTTTACGGTCGCTTTCAGCAATGCTACGGTTAGCCTGGCCGAAACCGATACGGATACCGAAATTACCCTGTCCTTTTCCAGGGCAGCTTCCGAAACCGGAACCATAACCGTATCTTATACCGGCACCAACGCGGTGTACGGGACGGACTTTACTACCTCCCCTGCGGGAGGAGAGGGCACAATTTCAGTTCCCGTCGCCGTTGGGGCCCTTAATGCTACCATTACTTTTACAAAACTACAAGATCCCATAGAGGGAACCACAAAATCGGTAGCCTTGGCCATCAGCGGTTACGATCAAACGGGCTGGACCAATGGTAGCACCACCGCGTCCACAGTGAGCTTTACCCCTATTGCAGCCGCAAGTGGCGTTGTGGATGCGGAACAAGGAGGGGCCAGTCAGCCGAACCAGGTATACATCGATCTAAGCTCGGACACCCAGACCGCCATGCGCAGGGACACCTGGGAAATTGCCTTATTCAACGGGGCCGAAAACAGGGTATTCCTGAATCCATCCCTTCTGGTCGCCGCAGCGGAATTGGATGGGGTAACGGACATTCTTTCCGTAACCGAAGAGAGCGCCCTTGCCGTTCCTTTGGAGTTTAACTCCTTTGATCAAATGTTCGCACCTATTACGGTCACCGTTACCACCGTTGGGGAATTGGCGGCAGGCCTACCCGTATCCTATCCGCAGTACGGGAATGTAGCCCAGGACCTCGTGTTTACCGATACCAAAGAGGGAACCCTTGAAGGAACCGCTTTTGCGGAAATTGCAACTACGGCCGACCAAAACAATGTCTATCTGGTAAGTCTGGGCAACGAAATCCCAACGGATCCCGAAGGCGATCCGGGCAGTATCGATACTACGGGCGATCCAAGAGGCTTTATGAAAGTCAGGGTTTTGTCCGACGGTAGTAGCTACACCATCCAATATGCCGCGTTGAACGAAACCGAAAACTTTTCCGAGGTTACCGTTCAAAAAGATGATAACTACAACCTTACGGCCTTTAGTTTAACCCAGGGGCAAAGCGTAAACGTGGAGCCCGAAAAAGGTTCTTGGGACCTTAATATTTCCGGGGTATTCTCCTATTACGGGACAGCTAGTTTTGGCGGCCCCCCAACCATAGCTGGACTCACTTTTTCCGATTATATACTCCATAACACCCTGGGCGGTGTAGGGCTGTACCAGGTGACCACTTTGGATGGTGAAGGCAACTCCACTGGGGCCCCCTCCTATAGCGATTTTAGCGCGGCAGATGTGGACGAATCCGCACTCATCTATGATGATCGGGCCGTTATAGGCAGCGGATGGCGAAGTGTATTTGGGCCAATGCCCGCGGTACGGGAAGATCGCTTTTATGTGCTAAGGGATGGGGACGGCAACTATTATAAGTTGCGGTTTACGGCCTTTACCAGTGCAGAGGGCGAGCGGGGTTTCCCCCAGTTTGCCTTTGAGCGACTTTAGAAAATGTCCAAGAAATGAAACCCATACAACTCATTTTTATCCTCATGCGCCTGTTTCTAGGGGGATTTATGGTCTATGGCGGTATCCAAAAGTTCCAAAAGCCCATCCCCACGGCGCTGGAAGTGGTGGAGACCGCAGAAAAATTTAAGGATCCCGCCAAGGCAAGTACGCTCCAGAAAATACTCTATATCAGCGGCAGCAAGCAGACCGGGTATTTTTGGCAACTGTTGGGTATTTGCGAACTGTTGTTTGGCTTGTTGCTCCTGATCCAGTATACCGGGTTTATCGGGGCCCTCTTTCTTTTGCCCATCACCTTGAACATCTTTTTGTTCCACTTGTTCCTGGAGGCCGATGAAATTGGGGAACTGGTCCAAACGGCGGGTCTTTTTCTTGTGAATGTACTCCTTGTGCTCAAGGAATACAAGACATGGAAATCCCTGCTTTGGATAAGGCCCATTTAGTTTGAGTTAGTTTGTCACGGGGTCGGGGATTTTTCGGTTTGATCCTCGGCCCTTTTTTAAAGCACAAAGCATGGAACCTATTTATCAAAATGCGTACGGTACCGTTTTTAAAGTAGAAGGTGCACCAAATCCCGAATGCACATTTCAAATGGTCATCGATTCCATAGGCATTTTTATGTCCGAGGCCGATCTGCATCGTTTGCTGAACATCGTGCGCGATTCCGATCGCCCCTGTTATTGCAATGCCTGCGGGGGGAAAAAATGTCGAAAAATATGGGCCAAAGGGCCCCTTCATGAACTTAAGCTAAAATTGGACGACCAGACCTTACCGCAGCTGGAGGACCTTATCCTGGGCACCCGATTTATCCTGAACATGGATGATACCCTGAATCAATACCGAATTGAATAGGGGTGTATCAGGCAAGTACAGGGTTGGAAATACGAAATAGGATAGATAAGGGTTAAAATTGTTCAACCTCACAAGGATTTTAATTCACCATTGTCCCACATCCCTAAGTCCCCCGATCGTATGTCATTTGTGCTATACGGATACGTGCCAGAAGAGTACTTCGATCGGTATGACATCCCAAAACTATTTGGTGAAGGATAACACGGGCAAGATGCTCGCGGAAGGAAAGGTATTATTTCTTATAGCCTATTTTCTTTCTTGGTTTTTCCTGCTTTTCCAGTTTGGAGTTCAGTTCGTCCAAGAAGTTGAAGACCCGTTCAATATTCTTGCTTTGGTTGCTAAGCTTCTTTTTGATTCCCTCGATTTCCAATTTTAGGTTCAGAGTATCGGTAAGCACTTCCCTAATCTTGGTGAATACCCTGATAATTTGGATATTGACCCTTATAGCGGTAGGACTATTGAGTACACTGGACAACATGGCCATGCCTTGTTCCGTGAAGGCCATTGGTGCATATCTGTTGTCGCCCCAACTTGAGGTGCCAAATTGGCTCCTCAACTTATCCGATTCTTCCCCGTTAAGCTCAAACATAAAATCTTCTGGGAATCGCTCGATGTTTCTTCGCACTTGTCTTTTGAAAGGACAGGGGTCGGAGGGGGACAAAATCCTGCCCGAAGGCTGTTGATAACTTTTATTTGCAAGCAAAAAACCACGGCAGCGATACCGTGGTTTTCCTAATACGTTCATAAAAAAATTATTGTGTTGGAATATACCATTGGGGCTTATCTATTTTCATATCTATGAGTTTTTCTCTTAATTCTTGCGTTACAAATATCCTTTTACGTGCTTCCGCTCCTGTCCCGAACCATTCTTTACTTTTAAAAATAGGGGCAATGATATTTTTATATTGTGGATAAAAACCTTGTGGCATGGGTTGGTATTTCCACCTTCCAGATTCCTCACATTTCTCAATAGGATTGTCTTTTAAATCTAGAGTTTCTTCCGTCTCTTCAAGAACTAACTGTACGTGGGTATCAAAAGGTTCTTCTTTTTTATACTTTAGTACTGGTCGGCTTTTTATGCCTAAAGGCTTAAAAAGCTCATTGTAAAGTTCAATATCAACAAAATACTCATCAAATATCCAACCTACTCCAAACATTCTTTTTTTACCTGCCTTGGGTACATTTTTTAATCTAAAGGCATCTTTTTGTTTTTTACCGATACCACTACTTTCGCAATAATCGCTTAAATCGTAGGTCAAATTCAGATAGCCAAAATCCATATCAGGCATAGGGTAGCCATGCTCATGGCTACCACTTTTTGCTGATAATTTTGACTCAGTCAACTCCTTCATTGTAAACTCAGGATACCTTATATCCAATGCCCCCCACTTTTTGAAATAGGGTTCAAGTTCATAATAAAGCTCGTTTTCTTCAAGTATTACCTTATCTACTCCAAGATTTAGTGAAATATTAAACTTCTTTAAAAATTCTATTTGCCTATTTGTCCAATTACCCGAAATTTGATGAAATATCCTCATGAGATAAAAATAATCATAAACCAAGTGCTTTTAAAATAGTTGGATAATCTTTATACACTATTTTTGCCGCAGCCTCAACTTGCGCTCTCGTGGCATTTGCTGTCGTAATAGCTGCATTACTTCCCCTATAACCTATTTGAGCTCGCCAGGCGTTGGTAAATACCTGATGTTCAAATTTGGTCAAAGCAATAGATTTCATACTTCCTGGACTTACCTTCAATATACCAGCAAATCTTTGTTCGATCAAGTGATGTACTTGCAAACCTTTGCCTTTGGTAAGTTTAACTAGTTCTTTGTATGACTTAATACCATATTTGGATGCGTAACCCAAGACAGAAATGCCCTTGCCACCTATCGCTCCTGCAGATCCGCCGCCACCAGTAGGAAAGAATATATTCCCAATATAAACCAGTCCATATTCGATTGTCAAAGATTTGGTAAGTTGAACCACTTCGCCATTGTGCATTTGCACGAAAGCGTTATAGGCTTCGGTTGTGTCCGCCCGTAAACCGCCATCCTTTGTATACCTAAACCCAAGTAGTGATAGCATATCCTCTATCTCTCCTACTGTTGCATCGGAGCCTCCTACCCAGAATTTCCCTTGGTTTGTTAAATCTTTATCACCCGCAACCAAATCAACTCTTCCTGTCTTAAGATCCAGATAATAACTACTACATTCATCACAATCAGCAGACTGCCCCCTATCACTCGAAAAAGTGCCGTCATTGTTATTTGTCCATTTCTCATCATTTGAAGATCTTCTAAATATATCCATTACAAAATCGGTCGCATCCGCGCCACTGGGATCTGCCCAATAAATCGGACTGTTATCAAAGGCATTGTAAGGTGAGTTAGAGAAATGAACAACCGGATCAATGGAAGTCCATCTAGCTATCGCAGGATCGTACCGCCTCAATTCCATCTCATAGAGATTCATTCCTAGAGCTTCCTCAAGTTCAATACTATTGTATTTGAATTTCTTCGCAACGGAGTTCCCCAGTGGAGAAACGTTCCCATTATAACCCTTGTGGAGGAGACCGAAGGGGTAGTAGTTTTTCTCATCCACTATCTCCAATGTGCCGTTATTTTCGGTATAACCCAACCGCCCGTTCCCCAAAGGGTCCTTATATTGGTAGATATAGGAATAGCTGCCATTATCGACACTTACATAGCCTTCCGGATGGGAGAAGAACTGCAATGTGCTATTCTCATAGACATAGTTCCCTGCATATTGGGTCGTCGTATTTAAGGGATTGCCGTTATCGCTGCCCGAGGCCGTCTTTTCCAGTTTTACGCCCGTGGCATCGTACACATAGGAGATGGTGCCATTGGTATTGCCCTTGTCTATGGTAACGCTTATTGGCAGGTTCAAATGGTTATAAGTGATTGCGGTAATGCCCTTGTTCCTGTCCAATTTCAAATTGCCGTTTTGGTCGTATCCGAAGTCATCATTGGTGTTCGTACCGTCTATGAACCCATGGGCCTTGTTCCCGGTATCGGACACTTTCAACAGTTTGTTGCCCGAATCGTAGTCGTAGTCCAGCACGTCCATATCGGCGAACGCGGAACCGTTCTGGAACCCGTCCCTTACAAGCGACATTATGTTGCCCATCTTGTCGTAGGTGATACCCGTTACATCATAGTTGCCCGTGTTGTCATGGGCGTTGGTTATACGGTTAAGCGCATCGTAGCCGAACGAATACCTTTCGCTCACGGGGTTGCCCGGTGGATCCGGGTTCACGCTCGCGGTCTTCCATAGCGTTTGGGATATGTTCCCGTTGAAAAGGGCATCTGGATTTTCGTTGCCCCCGAAGTTGGTAGGATCGTTGTAGTTGATGCGCATCCCCCAGAGGTCGGAACCAAGGTTGCTTGGGTTATTAATTTGCTTTAGCCACCCCCTGATGTTATAGGCATAGTCCACGGTCTGTAGGCCGCCGGTGCCGGTATAGTCGGTCCCGGGAACGCCGCCCACTTTTTTCTGGACGAGCTGGCCCAGGGCATCGTAGTCGTTGTATACGATAAGTTCCTGCCCGCTACCGCTTACGATGCGCAGGGTGGTCTCGCCATCGGGCCCGGGCAGGATGTCCGCATCGGTCACGATGATGCTTTCGGTGGCCTCCAGATTGGTGGTGATGTCCCCGTCCACGGTCCCGTCCCAGGTAACGGTCGCCGGGGCGGCATCCCCCGTGGGGCAGTTCTCCCCCAGGGCCGCATCGCCGATACATTGGGTCTGGCTCAGGAGACGGCCCACATGGTCGTAGGTAAAGTTGTCCAGGGTCACGATCGTGGATCCGTTCCGGGTATGCGCACTGCGTACCTTTAGGGGCCTGCCTACAAAGTCCAGCTGGGACTCCACGATGTCCACGGAGCCCAGGTATTCGTTTTCGCTATAGGTATAGATCGGCCGGGCCTTGTCGTCGTAACGGGTAATGGTGGTGATCCAGTCATCGGTATCCAGGATACGTATTTTTGATCCGGTGGGCAGCCCTTGTGTCCTGTCATCGACATCGGCACCGAAAACGGCCGCAGGGGGGATTGGCTCATTGGCCCGGTCAAAGCCATAACCGTCGTAATAGTTGATGGTCAGTACCTCGGTAAGGTCCACATAGCGGCCCGAAATACTGTTATCGGGATAGGCGCCATTATCATAATGGATGGTCACCGTATCGGTAAAGTCGCCGTCCCTGTTGGAGCCCTGTTGTGCTACCCAGAGCTGGGAGGTCAGCCCATTGACTTGATCTTGGATGTCCGTTCGGGAATGATCTCCGGTTTCCACTGCCTTTCCGGTATAGGCCACCCTTCCAAAGGCGTCGTATTTGGTAAAGAGCCATTCCCCGTTTTCCCTTTGGTTGGCGTCCTGGGTCATGATCGGCTGGTCCAGTTGGTTATAGACGATATATTCCCATCCCTTGCCCGGGATCCGTTTCTCCACCAAACGGTTACGATGGTCGTAGACGTATTGGTAGCCCAGTTCGTCCATACGGGTGTCCAGATCGGCCAGGGCCGTTGTGGAGGCCTCCATCTTGGGGGGCAGCACATAGGTAAGGTTGCCAAAGTCGTCGTAGACGTAGTAGGTGTCGTGCGGTTCCTCGGTCCCGCCCACCAGGGCATAGGTACGTTTGAGTACTGTGCGTCCCTGTTTGTCGGTAAACTCCTCGGTGGTGTGCAGTTTGTCGGTCGCTGAGCCTGTCGAAGTGTGGTTCTCGTCCCGGGTAACGTTCCTGTAAAGCTCGCCGGGGGGATAGTATTCCCTGTCGTTATTACCCGTGTCCTTAAGGAATACGAGACTTGGCGTAAAGGTATTGTCTGCAAAGCTAGTGGCTACCGCAAACATGCGTACTTCGTCGATGGCATTCGTCTCGTAGGAAAACTCGATGCTGTGGTCGTCCCCATCGGGATCCAGCTTCCAGGCCTCGCCCGGGGCGGCCTGTTTGCGTACCCGGTTCAGGGGGGAAGCCTCAAAAAGTTTTTCGGAATAGGGGTTCACCTCGTTGCCGGAGAGGTTCGGGAAATCGGCCCCATAGGTCTCCGGGGCGTCGTAATAGGAGCGTGTCGCCGTTTCCATATCATCGGTCATGAAATGGCCGAATTCCGCGATCTGCGTCCCGTCGGTAAGGGTCAGCCACTCCTTCTCCATACGCCAATAATCATCATAGCCCATATGGGTCACCATGTCCTTGCCCTGGGGGTTCTGGCGTATGGCGTTCTGCTGTACGGCCCGGCCCAGGCCGTCGAAATAGGTGATCTGTTGGATCAGATCGTCCCCCGTCCCGAAAAAGGCGGGCCTGTTGGCCGTTGTATGGCCCTCTTCCTGGTAGGTACGGGAGTATACATAATTGTGATCGTCCGGATCCCCGGTTACAGGGGGCGGGCAGTCGTTGTCCTGGGAGGGGAAGCTGTCGTCACAGTCGCCGGGCTGTAAGGTATCGTCCTCGGTCCATCCGGTCCCCGGACTACTGCAACTTTGTTGTGTGCCGCTATAATAGCCGTCGGCATCCGCATCAAGGTACCAGGTGGTTGCCGAGGGAGCGGGATCCACAGTGACCATGGCGGATCCGGATACACAATCATTTTCCGTATAGGTGAGGGTGTAGTCCCCGGACGGGGCGGTGACCAGTCCCGCATTGGAGATGGATGCCCCATTGGGGGGCGTTATGGTATATGCCAAGGGATCGCCGCCAAAATTGGTTATCGCAAAGGACCCCGAGGGGTTTTCGCAAGTGGGTTGGGAGACGGTGCCGATGGCCGGTTCCAAGGGAGGCTGGGGCTGGGGCCCTATACTGCGGACTTCGGAGGTGGCCGTACAGTTGTTGACGGATACGGTCACCGTGTAGTTCCCCTGTGGGGCACTGACCACCCCGAAGGACGAAATTGTGGCCCCAGCGGCCGGATTGACCGTATAGGAATTGGGGTTATTGTTAAAATTGACAATGGTAAAACTCCCCAGGGGATCCGAACAACCGGGCTGGGTCACCGCGCCTAAACTAGGTGCCTCCGGCAAAGCCGTTACCGTGGCGGTAACTTGGGCCCTGGGGCCTTCGCAACCGTTGACCACTGCGGAAACCTGGTAGTCCGTAGAGGATGCAAGTGTAGGGGAATAGCTTGGGGCATCAATAATATGCTCCCCGGAGGCATTGTACCATTTATAGGTGGCCCCGGATATTCCGGAGGCCGTAAGGGTCACCACGCCCGGGCCACAACTAAGGGCTACATTGACGTTAGGTGCCGCGGGCAAGGGTTTTACGGTTATTTTTACCGGATCGCTATATGCCGTTTGCGCACAGGCAACGACCCTTCTCCGGTACCATCTTGTTGCGGTAGGCCCCGAGGGAGGTGTATAGGAAGAGGAGGTGGCCCCCCCGATATTGGTCCAACCCCCGCTGCCCGTACCGGAATACTGCCATTGGTAGACATATCCGCCCAGACCATATGAAGGCAGGGAAACATTGCTCAGGGCGGTGGGATTTTCGGCCTGGCAAATGGTTTGTGCCCCGTTTATGGAACCTGGATCCAAAGGTGGGTTTACGGTAACTTTAATGGTTTCCGTAAATTTGGTGAGTCCGCCCGAGCTGACCGTTCTGCGGTACCATTTGGTGGCGGTAAGTCCGCCCGGCGGGTCGTAACTCAGGGAGGTGGCCCCGGGGATGTCGCTCCAAAGGGTACCTGTACCCCCGACCGGGGAATCCTGCCATTGATAGGTATAATTACCGCTCCCCCCGGAAGCGGCGGCCGTACTGGCGAGGTTTGTCGGATTCCCCGAATAACAGACCGTCTGTTGCCCGGAAATCGTACCAGGGGAAAGTCCCGGATTGACCGTAACGGTCGTGCCTACCAATTGGATATTGCCGGAATTGTCCGTTACCAGGGCGCTTATGTTTACCGTGCCCGAAGCGATAAAACTGATCGTGGCCGTGGTGGCGGTAGAACTGTCCACGTTGCCGTAAAAGTTGCTTATTCCCCAGGTGGTACTCGCTATGGAACTACCGTGATTGAGGGAAAAGCCATGGGTACTGCCGTCATCGACCACCGAGGGCCCCGATATGGAGTACACATTGCCCCCACCGGGGCCGCCAAATTGGGAGAACCCCATTGCAAAACAGCACCAGGTGAAAAGGGCACCAAGGATATTCTTTCTAAACATGATCATTTTCCTTTATGTTGTAGGGCTTTAAAAACCCCTTGTTTATCGGTTTTGTATCGAATGTGCCCTTGGAACGGAACTGGAAGTCCCTGGCCAAGGGCCCATACCGGATCTTATTGCCCCCTATAGTGGTATTGATAGTCCTGGACCAGGTTCCCCTGGGCATCGGTGACGGAGATCAACCTGTTGAACCCATCGTATTGATAGTCCATGGTATATCCCCGTGGGTCGGTGCTACCGGTCATGCCCACCAGGAGGTCATAGGTATAGGTGGTGATCAGGGCCTGGGGCAGGCTCTGCCTTAGCCCGTCGATGGTGGCCATATCGGTCTCGTCCAGGGCCATGACGGCGGAGGCGTCCGCTAGTCCCAATGCCATGCGTATGGCCTCATAGTCCGCATTCTCGATCTTGGCGATCGGGAGCGATTTGTTATGGCCCCATAGATAGCTTGTTGAACGATCGCCCACCTTGGCGAGTTCCAAGGGATTGCCATCATTGTCATAGCCCATATAGGCTACCCTGTCCTCGAAAGGGCCCGCGCCCTTTTGTGCCTTTACGAATTCGGGCAGTAGTAAATAGAAGTCGTTGTTCCAGAGTTTGAACTGGGTTTCCTGGGCACTTATCAGCTCGTTGTTCTGTAATTGGTCGTCCGCATTTTTGTCCTCATAGACCTCTTGGCGCACCACTTGGGCCAATCGGTGGCGGTCCAGTAGGCCGGTGTGGTTCACATTGCTGGGGTAGTACATTTTATTCACCATGGTAATACCCTGGCTGTCCTTGGTCTTGGTCTCGCCTAGCTGATAATGGTGGTCATAATCATAGCTATAGTCCGTAGTGGTGATAACCTGGTCTCCGGAATCCGGATAATCGGTGACCACGGTCCTTCCCAGATCCAAGGTTCCCCCGGTCAAATAGTAGGTATTGTATGCCAGATTGCCACCGGAACAGGAGGAGCCGTCCGGCTCTACGAACTGGATCAACGGAAGATGGTACCTCCTTGCGTCCTTGGAATACCCGGAAACCGCATTGTTGTTGCATTGCGAGGCAAAGCCCTGTGGGTTAAAGATTGGGGGCGGCAGTTGATAATTGAACAGGACGTCCCCGAACAGATAGGTGTTCTCCGTTTTTTTCAGCACGGAATAGCCCCCGCCCTGGTTTTTCCTGAAGACCTGGGACTCTAGGACCTTGCCGCGCAACCATTCGTTGTCCGTGGGCAGGGGATAGGGCAGTTTGTAATAGTCCCCGGCATCGGGTATTACGGTGAACTCAAGTTCGGTCTTCCCGTTATTGATGTTCTTTTCACCATCGTATTCGATGACTTTGGCGTAGCCTATCGAATTTCCCTGGGGCGTCCCCAAGGGGCTTCCCGGCACGGCCCCATAGGCCTCCAGGACGGCGATGTCCCCAAAGTTCGCCGAAATGGGGTAAAAGTTGGGCAGTCCAAAGATTCTCCCGCTGCTTTGTCCCATATCGTCCAGATATTCATATTCCTTGACGCGGATGTGGCCGTTGGCGTCGAAATACCGCATTTTATGGATGCGCTTCCCGCCCGCATATACAATTTCCTGATCGCCTCCCGTTCCGTTACCGGGATCCTCCCTTTCCTCTTCCCAGGACAGTGTAATTTGAAAACCCTGGCCGGGATCCGCTATAGGATCATGATTATTGGGGGGATCCACGACAAGATTGTATGTTCCGGGCTGAATTCCCGGATAACTTATATTCTGGCCCTGTTGAAAGGTATATGTGCCCATATAGACACTGAATTCCCCGGCACGGGTAGGATCGTCAAACCTGAGGGAGGCCTTTACGGATCCCATTAATCCATCGCCGATGTCTACCTGGATCGTATATGTACTGCCATCGTATATGTTGGGGTCAAAGAAGTTCAAATGGGCCAGCCCTTCCGCCTTTGGAACAACGGGATTGACATTTTGAAAGAACAAATTTTGGAACTCGGGCGGCTCCAGGCCCTTGTTGTGCTCATATTCGAGGATTACCCCCCCTTGGGTGGGATAGGTGATCTTCTTCAACATCCCCGCCTCGGCCTTTTGGGTATTTACCGTGCGGTCCACATTGGTGGTGCCATAATCAAAGAAAGTAAGGTACTCCCCGTTGTCCGCCCCATTGTAATAGCCCCAAAGATCCTGTGCCGTGGAGAACCGGTTGGGCAGTTTTTCCACATTGTAATCAAACAGGTAAGGGGGCAACTGGCTCTGGTCCGGCGCCGTTTCCCGTATCGATTTTAGGAACAGGCGCTTGTTCGCCCTCGGCTCGGAGGCCAACAGGTAACTGTTCACATTGGTATTGGAACCGACGGTATATTCATAACCAAAATCGAAGGCCTTGATCAGTTGGTCGTCCAGGTCGTATATGCCGATCCTCTCCAGGGAATGGGATCCGGCCAGGTCTTCCCGTTCGGCCTGTGCACTTTCGAACACGAGTTTTCCGGTCTTAAAACGGATCTCCGACAGTTGAAATTGGAACATCCGCAGTTTCGAGGCATGGTGCGTGGGGACGTTGTTCTCGATACGGTCATAGGAATGCCTATAGGTTTGGGACATCTCCCCCTGTGGCGATGAATAGTGGAACTCTATGAGGTCCCCGTACACGGTCTCTATGTCCATCAACTGCCAGGAATTGTAAAATCGATCTTGGGACCCGCCCAAGATCTGTATGCCGCCGTTCATGGGCTTGGAGATGCTCTCCAATTGCTCGTCGTAATTTCGTGCGCTGCGCGACCCGTCCTTGGAAACGCCAAAGTAAAAGGTATGTCCGTTCTTATCGATAATGGTAAAGCGCTCAATGCCATTGGTCCCATTGATGTTATGGGGGGTTATCGTAATATCGTCAAACTCCTGCACCAGTACTTGATCGTCGGCTTTGTCTATCATGAACTTGCCTCCCGTGCCATTTGCCCCAAAATGGAACAGGTCGGGCGTAAAATCGTAATCCGGATAAAAGACATAGGTGTCATAGACCAAGTCTCTTTTGGTGGCATCGGTAAAAAAGGACATATCGTAACCGTTGTTCAAATAACCGCGGGTATCTTCGTCCGCCCCTCCCCTTATCTGCCTTGAAATGGATCCCCCATATTGCAGGGCCCACCCCAAACCTACACGGGGGGCTATCTCACCGACCTTTACGCCCCGGGAATGGTAGTTTAGACTTATGGGAATGCTGATGCCATTTTGTTGGATGGTGTATATGGGAATCGAAACATTGGGGACTCCGGTATAATGGGATACGGGAACTTCCGCAAACTTGGCCAGGGAGGTCGCTTCCGGCGAGGGGGGGATTATCTGCGGAATATCCTGTGCCGTACCATAAAGGCCCATAAGCCCTATAAAATGGAAGGCTACTCGTTTTATCATTCTACTTGCGACATTCATGGATCAAAATTTTTAAGGTATTCATCTCTTCTTTTATACTGGATAGTTCGTTTAACTGCTTTTCCTGCTCAAGGATATACAGCGTCAGTTCCTCGATCTTTTCCAAGAGCAGTTTGTTCATCTCCCCCAGTTCAACACCGTTGGCTTCGACCTCGGTAGCGGAGGGAATGTTGGACGGATGGCCTTTTCGGCAATGTGCCCTTGGCCCTTCTTAAGGAGGGAAGGGCCGTACGCCGCCCCGGAAGCCGAACGGCACCGGTCGTCCCGGCCCATCCGGGCTTCCCGGGACCATGGGTGGTTCCCCGGGGCCTTGGCCTTCTCTCGCTTCGGGAATATCAGCGCC
>JBCCZF010000002.1:0-19544 GCA_039188035.1 Bacteroidota bacterium
CCCCTCGATCCTGGAAGCGGTGTAGGGGAAGTACTTGTCCACGAATTGGGAGTTGAACCCCACAATCTCGAATATTTGGGATCCCCTATAGGAGTGCAAGGTAGAAATCCCTATTTTGTTCATTATTTTAAGCAAGCCCTTTCCAATAGCCTTGTTAAAGTTGTTCACGGCCCGCTGCTCATCCAACCCTTCTATAAAACCTTCCTTTACCTGTGCCCTTATAATCTCGTTCACCATGTAAGGATTTATGGCACTGGCCCCATATCCAAAGAGCGTTGCAAAGTGATGCGGTTCCCGGGGTTCGGCGGATTCCAGGATAATATCAAAGTAAGAACGCTTGCGTAAGCGGTTCATTTGGTGGTTTACATAGGAACAGGCCAAGAGGCAGGGAATAGGGGCCAGATCCTTGTTTACCCCACGATCGCTAAGAATAATAATATTGGTCTTCCTTTCCAGCGCTTCGGTTACCTGGACAATAATTTTGTCCAAAGCCTCTTCCAATCCATTGAGGCCCCGTTCAATGGGGTAAAGCATCTGGATGGTCTCTGCCTTAAAGGAATCGATGGATATGGTCCGTATTTTCTCCAGGTCATCATTGGAAATAACGGGATTTTGGATTCGCAGTTTACGGCATTGCCTTTCCGTAATGCTGAAGATGTTCCTGTCTTTTCCCAAGGCCAGGCTGATATCCGTCACTATTTCCTCACGTATCCCATCCAAGGGGGGATTGGTCACCTGGGCGAAGAGTTGCTTGAAGTAATTGTAGATCAACTGGGGCCTGTCCGATAATACCGCAAGAGGCGTATCTATCCCCATAGATCCCAAAGCTTCTTTCCCTTTTTGCGCCATGGGGGTAATAACCTCCTGTATGTCTTCAATGGTGTAGTTAAATAGGCGTTGCCTTGTTTTGATATCTATGGTCTCAATGGGGCAAACGTCTCCGGTGTAGGGCACGTCCCTAAGATGGAGCCTTGTATTGTCCAACCACTGTTTATAGGGTCTCTCAGAAACAATCTTATCCTTTATTTCCTCGTCCTTGATAATGCGCCCCTCATTCATGTCCACCAGAAACATTTTTCCCGGTTCCAATCTTCCATGGGCTTCAACATCATCGGGTGCCACATCCACAACCCCGATTTCGGAGGACATGATCAGTTTTCCACTTTTGGTCAAGGTGTATCGAGAAGGACGTAATCCATTTCGATCCAAAAGGGCCCCAATATAATCCCCATCCGTGAAGGGAATCGATGCGGGTCCGTCCCAGGGCTCCATAATGCAGGCGTTGTACTCGTAGAAGGCTTTTCGCTCCTTGGACATGGTCCTGTGCTTTTCCCAAGCTTCAGGTACCATCATCATCATAATCTCAGGTAGCGATCTTCCCGTATGGGTTAGTAATTCAACTACCATATCCATGGAGGCCGAATCTGATTTCCCCGGAAGGATTATTGGGAACAATTTATCTATTTGCGGGCCAAACACGTCACTTTTCATGATTTCCTCCCGCACACGCATGCGGCTTACATTGCCCCGTAAGGTGTTTATTTCCCCATTTTGGCACATATGCCTAAAGGGCTGTGCCAATTCCCAGGCCGGCATGGTATTGGTAGAAAACCGCTGGTGAACCAGGGCCAAACGGGTGACGAGATCTTCCTGCTGAAGGTCCAAGTAGTATTTCCCAATGTCTTCCGGCATCAAAATGCCCTTGTATATTAAGGTGGTATTTGAGAAACTAGGGATATAGAAGTACGAGCCTTGCGATATTTTGGAAGTCAATATCGCATGTTCCGTAATTTTACGCGCGGCATATAATTTTGCCTTGAACGTAGCTTCGTCCATATCCTTGGGCTTACCTACGAACAATTGTTCAATAGTGGGCTCGGAGGCCAATGCGATTTCACCCAAGTGGGATGCGTCCAAGGGGACTTGCCGCCATCCTAATATGGGAAGCCCTTGACCTTGAATCTCTTTCTCAAATGTATTTTTACAATAGGTGAGTTGGTTCGTATTCTTTGGCAAAAAAACCATGCCCACGGCATATTCCCTGTATTCGGGTATTTCAAAGTCACATACCCTCTTAAAATAGTCATGGGGAATATCTATCAACAATCCGGCACCGTCTCCCGTTTTTCCATCCGCACTTACACCTCCCCGGTGCTCCAACTTTACAAGAATCTCCAGGGCATCATGTATTATGGAGTTGGTTTTCTCTCCTTTGAGGTTGCAAATAAAGCCCGCGCCACAATTTTCATGTTCAAAATCAGGAAGGTATAACCCTTGTTTTTCTAACTTCATATATTGTGATATTTCTTCAAAAATAGAATTATTGATGAATTATTTTTATTAATTTCCAAAAAATACCATTTAATACGCAACACTTTAGATAGAATGCTAAAAAAAATTCAAATATGAATTTTTATGGTATCAAATTTGTCAGAATCATAAATATACGTAATCCTTTGGGGCTGTAAAAGAAATGTTAGGGGTGTGATTTTATTTTTTTTAATCCTTAATGGGGTACCCCCAAAATTTTTGGGGTGCAAAGGGGTAAAATCTTTCTTGTTTTGCAAAGAACCCCAATTTTTCAAAAAAGTGCTTAGGGATAATTATGATTAGAAAGGGGTTGGGAGGCTCTTGAACACCTTGGACGTCATCGTTTTTTGGCCTAGTCCCTTAAAATACTTCTGGAAATCACTATTTTCTGGATTTCCGAGGTACCTTCATAGATTTGCGTAATCTTGGCATCCCGCATAAGGCGTTCCACATGATATTCCTTGACAAAACCGTTGCCCCCATATATTTGTACCGCTTCCACAGTAGTGTTCATGGCCACTTCGGAGGCGTACAATTTGGCCATAGCCCCGGAAACATCATAGTTGTTCCCATTGTCCTTATCCCAGGCGGCCTTATAGACCAAATGCCTTGCCGCTTGGATCTGGGTATGCATATCCGCCAACTTAAAGGCAATGGCCTGGTGATTGCCAATTTCGGTACCAAAAGCCTTTCGTTCCTTGGAATACTTTAGGGCCAGTTCATAGGCACCGGCAGCAATACCCAGTGCCTGTGCGGCAATTCCGATACGTCCCCCCGCCAGTGTTTTCATAGCAAATTTAAAGCCAAACCCGTCCTCACCAATGCGATTTTCCTTGGGAACCGTTACATCGTTAAAAATTAGCGAGTGGGTATCACTTCCCCGTATGCCCAACTTATTTTCCTTGGGGCCTATTTCAAAACCTTCCATTCCCTTTTCCACTATTAGGGCATTAATGCCTTTATGCCCTTTCTCCCTGTGGGTTTGCGCAATTACCAAATAGATCTGTGCGGTGCCGCCGTTGGTAATCCAGTTTTTGGTTCCGTTTAGTACGTAGTGGTCCCCCTTGTCCAAGGCGGTCGTCTTTTGGGAAGTGGCATCGCTGCCGGCCTCTGGTTCGGAAAGGCAAAAAGCCCCAATAATTTCACCCTTGGCCAGGGGCATGAGATATTTTTCTTTCTGTGCCTCGGTACCAAAGGTTTCCAAGCCCCAACAGACTAGGGAATTGTTTACGGAAACCACCACCGATGCAGAGGCATCTATTTTGGAAAGCTCTTCCATGGTAAGTACATAGGACAAGGTGTCCAGGCCACTACCCCCGTATTTTGGATCTACCATCATGCCCATAAAACCCAATTCCCCCATCTGTTTTACCTGCTCCAATGGAAATTGTTGGTCCTCGTCCCGGGCTATTACCCCGGGGAGTAACTCGGAACGGGCAAAGTCCCGGGCCGCCTGTTGTATCATCTGTTGTTCTTCGGAGAGGGAGAAATCCATAAGAAATCAAATCTTGGGTTTTTACAAATATACGGGTACTGATCCTAAACCCGGATTTACTTTGGACAAATTCCAAAAAGACCTAGGTTCGCATGAAACAAGGGAATGCAGTACAAATTTCCGGTTATGGGTTTGCTTACCCCTTTCTTGGACTACTTTGCCAGTGAAAAATCCACACGGTCTCCCCTATCCCAGGGACTGGGCAACCCTTGGAAACAGGGATACTAACGGAGCGCCCATACCGGTACTTGGAAATTTGTCCTGGACCCGGATAAAGGGTTCTGTTTTCAAAGCCTTCGTTTATATTTGTTGGAAATTTCCTTCTGGGAATCCAAACGTGACGATATGAGACAGCATTAGCTTCAGGACTGCCAAAATCCAATCGAATAGGGGGGTATCCTCTTCACAAAACCTCCAAAGTCTCAACCCCATATTGTAAAAGTCGTACGAAGTTATGAAAGAATTGCTCCAAAAATATGAAACAAAACCACCGGAAATTATCTTTAAATGGAAGGATCCGGAAACCGATGCCGAAGGTTGGGCCGTAATCAATTCCCTAAGGGGAGGCGCCGCTGGAGGAGGTACCCGAATGCGCGAGGGCCTGGATATGAACGAGGTCCTTTCCCTGGCCAAAACCATGGAAGTAAAGTTCACCGTTTCTGGACCGCCAATTGGTGGGGCCAAGTCCGGAATTAACTTTAATCCCAATGACCCCAGAAAGCGGGGGGTACTGGAACGCTGGTACCATGCCGTATCCCCTTTGCTGAAGAACTACTATGGCACTGGAGGGGACCTTAATGTAGATGAAACCCATGAGGTCATCCCCATTACGGAAGATGCCGGGGTATGGCATCCGCAGGAAGGTGTTTTTAACGGTCATTTTAAACCTAGCGAAGCAGATAAGATCAATAGGATAGGACAACTCCGGATGGGGGTTATAAAACCCTTGGAGCACTCCAAATATGCCCCGAGCACAACCCGCAAATATACTGTGGCCGATATGATTACCGGTTTTGGCGTGGCCGAGGCCGTACGCCATTATTACGATATTTTTGGGGGAAACGTCATGGGAAAGCGGGCCGTAATACAAGGTTTTGGCAATGTGGGCGGAGCTGCCGCTTTTTATCTGTCCCAAATGGGTGCACGCATTGTAGGTATCTTGGACAGGGCAGGGGGCGTTATCCGGGAAAAGGGGTTTACCTTTGAGGAGATTACGCATTTTTTTTTAAACAAGAAAGGGAACAACCTTATGGCCCCTCCCGATCAAATGATTCCCTTTAAAGAGGTAAATGAGCGCATTTGGGAATTGCCCACGGAAATATTCGCACCTTGCGCGGCTTCCCGTCTAATTACCAAGGATCAAATCACCAAGATGATGGACACCGGCCTGGAGGTGATTTCCTGTGGGGCCAACGTACCTTTTGCCGACAAGGAAATTTTCTTCGGTCCCATCATGGAATACACGGACCAACGGGTTAGCCTAATCCCTGATTTTATTTCCAACTGTGGGATGGCCCGTGTTTTTGCCTACTTTATGGAGAAAAGGGTAGGCGTGGAAGACCAATTAATATTTAATGATACTTCCAACACCATAAGAAAGGCAATTTTGAATATCTTTAAGCAGAATCCGACCAAGGTCAATTTAAGCAGGACCGGATTTGAAATCGCGTTGAAACAGTTACTATAATTTAAACCGACCATACTATGGAAACCATTATCATTATTGTATTTCTTCTGGGCTATCTGGCCATTACCTTGGAACATAATCTTAAAATAGATAAACTTATTCCGGCCTTGGCCATGATGGCCATTCTCTGGGCCGTGATCGCCTTGGCGCATTTGCCTGTTTTTGAAGTGAATGCCGAACTTAAGGAGTTGGAGCCCAGTCACCTGGACGAGATGTTGCTCCACCATCTAGGAAAAACCGCAGAAATACTGGTATTCCTCCTGGGGGCCATGACCATTGTAGAGATTATCGATTATTTTGATGGTTTTGCCACGATTAAGGGCTATATCAAGACCCGCAGTAAGCGCAGGTTGTTATGGCTCTTTTCCATCTTGGCCTTTATTCTTTCCGCCATAATCGATAACCTTACCGCCACTATTGTGCTTATCACCATCCTACAAAAGGTGATCCGCGATCGTGAGACCCGTCTCTGGTTTGCGGGTCTGATCATTATAAATGCCAATGCAGGTGGGGCATGGTCGCCTATTGGCGATGTTACCACCACCATGCTTTGGATCGCCGATAAGGTATCCGCGGCCCAGTTGGTAATCCATGTGCTTTTGCCTTCCATCGTATGTATGGTGGTGCCTACCTTGATTGCTTCGCGGTTCAAGGCTTTTAGTGGCAATATTAATATGGATGTTGAGGATATGGAGGCCTCAAAATCGAAATTTGGCCCAACCATGCTCTATTTGGGACTGGGAGCCATTGTTTTTGTTCCTTTTTTTAAGACCATTACCCATTTGCCCCCTTATGTAGGGATGATGCTTTCTTTGGCGCTGGTGGCCACCTTCGCGGAAATTTACAGTAGTGCCAAATTTAATATTAGTTCTGCCATGGACGAGGAACATCAGGAGCATGCCCATCATAGTCCCGTCCATAAGGCCTTATCAAAAATCGAGATGCCCAGCATTCTTTTCTTTTTGGGTATCCTATTGGCTGTTGCGGCGCTCGAATCCCTGGGATTGCTTTTTCATTATGCCGAAAGCTTGAACGAGGCCATCCCCAACACCGATATTGTGGTTATGCTCTTGGGCCTTGGATCCGCGGTAATAGACAATGTCCCCTTGGTGGCCGCCAGTATGGGAATGTTCTCCGAAAGCCTGGATAGCCCACTTTGGCATTTTATCGCCTATTCCGCCGGTACGGGGGGAAGTATGTTGATTATTGGGTCCGCTGCCGGCGTTGTGGCCATGGGAATGGAAAAGATCGATTTCTTCTGGTACCTTAAGAAAATCGCTTGGTTGGCCTTCGCTGGATTTTTTGCGGGCGCCGTTGTCTTTATTGTGTTGCGCGATTTTGTGCTCCACGGATAATTTTATCGGTAAAACGCCGTTATTATGGCAAATGCAAACCCTATAGAAGTTTATGCTATTGTTCCAAGAAGTTGCGCAAGACCCTGAGCTGGGCGAAACCCTATCTGAGGAAAAGACACTTTCCGTAATGGACCTTATTTTTAACGGTGGTACGGGAAGTATCATTATCATAACCGTACTGTTTATCTTGCTCTTTGTGGCCTGCTATATTTATTTTGAGCGCTTGTTCGCCATAAAGGCGGCATCCAAAATAGACAAGAACTTCATGAATCAGATCCGTGATCACGTAACCAGTGGCAAACTGGAGGCCGCAAAACTCTTATGTGCCCAAACGGACTCCCCTGTGGCACGCTTAACGGAAAAAGGCGTCTCCCGTATCGGGAAACCCCTGGACGATATCAATACGGCCATTGAAAATGCGGGGACCTTGGAGGTCTACAAACTGGAAAAGAATGTAAGCATTCTGGCCACGGTGGCAGGGGCCGCACCTATGATTGGATTTTTGGGTACGGTAATCGGGATGATATTGGCCTTCCACGAAATGGCAACCAGTGGCGGCCAGGCCGAAATGGGGTCTCTGGCTTCCGGAATCTATACGGCCATGACCACTACGGTAGCGGGACTTATTGTGGGTATTATTGCCTATATAGGTTACAACCACTTGGTAAACCGCACGGATAAGGTCGTTCACAAGATGGAGGCCAATGCGGTTGAGTTTTTAGATCTTTTGAGCGAACCGCTCTAAGCCCTTATTATGAAGTTAAAGGGAAGAAATAAGGTAAGCCCGGATTTTAGTATGTCGTCCATGACCGACATCGTTTTCCTGCTACTTATCTTTTTTATGCTCACGGCCAATTCGCCCAATGCCTTGGATCTGCTTTTGCCCAAGGCCAAGGGTAAATCCACCAATACCCAAAACGTATCCGTAAGCATCGACAAAAACTTGCAGTATTTTGTCAATAATGAGCGGATCAACGGAGAATATATTGAAATTGAATTAAAAAAAGCACTGAAAGGACAGGACAAACCTACCATTATCCTTAGGGCCGAGGAAAGCGTGGCCATCAAGGAAGCGGTGAATGTGATGGATATCGCAAACCGAAACAACTACAAGGTTATCCTGGCAGTGCGACCTAATTAATGCTTTTTTTAGATACGAGACACAAGAAAAAGTCCTTTACACTTACCACTTTGCTGCTAAGTGCACTCTTGCTTATCCTATTCTATATTGGCCTTACCTATATGGATCCCCCCATAGAAAATGGAATTTCCGTGAATTTGGGAACCATGGATTTTGGTATGGGAAAGGTACAGCCGCGGGAAAAAATTAAATCTGAACCCCTGGATATCCCGGAACCCCCCAATGAACCGGTAGAGGAATTGGAGGCCGCGGTCCCGCAAGAGGTAGAGGAAGAGGAAGAGGAAGTAATCGAGGAAAAACCCTCGGAAAAGGTATTGACCCAGGAGAGCGAGGAATCCATAAAAATAAAAAAGGCAGAGGAAGCCAAACGAAAAGCAGCGGAAGCCGCCAAAAAGAAAAAGGCCGAGGCCGAGCGTATCGCCCGTGAAAAAAGGGAGGCCGAGGAAAAGGCCCAAAGGGAGCGTGAGGCCAAGAAAAAGAAATTGGACGACCTGATCGGGGGCCTCAATAAATCCGATGGCAATGCCTCCGGCTCGGAAGGGGATGACCAACGGCCCGGGGACAAGGGATCCCCGGAAGGAGATCCCTATGCCACAAGTTACTACGGAAGTCCGGGTTCCGGAAGTGGAACGGGAGGTTATGGGCTAAATGGCCGCTCACTGGTAAACAAAGGGCAAGTGAAGCAGAACTGCAATCAGGCCGGTAGGGTAGTGGTACGGATCGTAGTGGACAGGAACGGTAGGGTAATCCAGGCCACCCCGGGGGTAAAGGGCACCACCAACAATGCCCCATGTCTTTTAGACCCTGCAAAAAAAACCGCCCTAATGCATAAGTGGAACTTGGATTCCAACGCCCCAAGTCAGCAAATTGGGTTTGTAGTGGTAAACTTTAAATTGGGGGAATAGGAAGTATCGCCCCAAGGAGACCTTTCCATTCTAGGATTGGCTCCACTTTTTTTACATTTGTCTCATTCTAAAGCTTGTTGATCCTCTTTATACAATTCAAGTGACCTATTCCGAAACCCTGGATTGGATGTTTGCCCAATTGCCCATGTATCAAAAAAGGGGTAAGACCGCGTACACGGGAAAATTGGATAATATAAAGGCATTATGCACGCGGTTGGGGCATCCGGAGGGGAAATTTAAAAGTATCCATATAGCTGGAACCAATGGAAAGGGAAGCAGTAGCCATATGTTGGCCGCCATTCTCCAGGAGGCGGGATATAAAACGGGCTTGTATACCTCTCCGCATTTAAAGGATTTCCGGGAACGCATACGGATTGATGGCAAAAAGGTTGCGGAAGCCTTTGTGGTGGATTTTATTCGGGAACACCGGGAGTTTTTTGAACAAAACGGACTTTCTTTTTTTGAGATGTGTGTGGGCATGGCCTTTGCCTATTTTGCCCAGGAAGAAGTGGAAGTGGCCGTAATAGAAGTAGGCTTGGGGGGTCGTTTGGATTCCACCAATGTCATTCGCCCGGAGGTTTCGCTTATTACCAATATTGGAATGGATCATATGGAACTATTGGGTAATACACTTGAAAAAATTGCCGTGGAGAAGGCGGGTATCATTAAAGCAGGGGTTCCCGTGGTCATTAGTGAGACGCAGCAAAGAACGGCCCCAATTTTTAGGAGGATAGCTCGGAACCTGAAATCGACCATCGTTTTTGCGGATCAGGAAATTGAAAATCACTATCCCACCTCCCTCCTGGGCGAATATCAACAAAGGAATATCAAGGGGGTAATGGCCGTATGCCGGGAACTTAACCGTTTTGCCCTTACGGACGATCATCTGCAAAACGGTTTGCTCCGGGTGGTGGAACATACAGGACTTTTGGGACGATGGCAAACCGTGGGGAACAGCCCCAAAACTATTTTTGACACCGCCCATAATGCGGAAGGTCTCGCACTGGTTTTGAAACAGTTGATGAAGGAAAAAGACGATGAATTGCATATGGTGCTGGGTTTTGTCAAAGAAAAGGATTTGGATAGTCTCCTGCCACTTTTTCCCAAGGAAGCACGGTATTATTGGGCCAAACCGGATATCCCACGGGGTTTGGAGGTTGAAATACTTCGGAAGAGCGCCTCGGGCCTTGGTCTTGAGGGCAAGGGGTACCCGTCGGTGCAGGAAGCCTTGCAAGCTGCCCGGGACCGGGCAAAGGACACCGATCTTATCTTTGTGGGAGGGAGCACCTTTACCGTTGCAGAGGTGATGTAATACCCTTATGCTTCTTTACCAAAAACCTTTTTTCCGGCGTTTATCAACAATACCAGTAGAAAGCCGGCCAACAGCCCCGCCAAAAACTCCTTAAGAATTTCGGGCCATTGAGGTAGCACATGATGTAGAAAATCAACTTTATGGACTAATATACCTCCAGCGACCAATAGAAGGGCTATAGTCCCGATAACCGATAAGGCCTTAACGATTATAGGTAAGGCCTGTACCAATATGCGCCCTACCTTGTCCGATAAACTGTTGGTGCGTTCGTTTAGATTGATCAGCTTTAACCCGAATTCGTCCATCCGCACAATAAGTGCCACAATGCCGTAAACCCCTATGGTGGCAATGATGGCCACTATGGAGACTACAATGATCTGTGTGGTCAAAGGTTCCTCCAAAACGGTACCCAGGGCAATTATGACAATTTCCACGGAAAGGATAAAATCGGTAAAAATGGCTTCTTTTACCCGTTTTTTCTCCAAGGCTAGGACTTCTGTTTCGGATACCTCGGATACCTTTTGCTTTTGATGGCCCCCATGATGCGGAAAAAAAAATCCGTAGATTTTTTCCGCCCCTTCATAGGCCAGGTAAAGGGCCCCGAGGACAAGAATTACGGTGATGGCGATTGGAAAAAAAGCGCTTAATAAAAAGGCGGTGGGAAGAATTATCAGCTTGTTTACAAACGACCCCTTGGTAATGGCCCATAAAACGGGAATTTCCCTGGAGGACAAAAATCCGGAGGCCTTCTCGGCATTGACGGCCAGGTCGTCGCCCAGGATACCCGCCGTTTTTTTAGTGGCTATTTTGCTCATGGAGGCCACATCGTCCAAAAGTATGGCGATATCGTCCAACAATGCAAAAAATCCAGATGCCATGGTGGTTTCGGTTTTTGGAAAGTCTCAAATTTTGCGGCAAGGTAGCGATATTTTGGGTGGATATAACAAAACCGGAGACCTTCGTTTTAGCCAAGATGTCCAAAAAATGGCCCATGTTTTCATGTGAGGCGTCCTATGTGGAAAATATCAAGAAAAAGGATGTCCTCACAGATAATTTCCACAACGTTCCATAAATGTAGACACGACCCAAAAAAAGGTCTTTTTGGTTCCGATTGTACGTCTTTTTTCTATTTTTATAACTTAGAGACTGTTTTGAAATAGGTCAATTATTTTTTTATGTCCCTTTTTGCGCCTTATTTCGTTAAAATTTTTAACCGTAGCTTGCGCCTCCGCTAGCCTCCTTCGCCATAGTAGGCAAAGCTACGAAGGCCGAAAAGCTTCAGCGGCACGCGGAAGGCTATGCCTAAAAAATTTTGCCTCATAATCCATCAAAAATGGCCTATAAGAAATTCTAATCACACATTTCAAAACAGTCTCTTAAACGATTAAATGAGGAGGTATGGAGATTCGGAAGTATTTACTAATTGCTTTGTTTGCCCCGATCCTGGCGGGGTGTAGTTCGTATTTGACGAGTTCGGAAAACGTTAGCAACGTGAAACAGGAGTATGATAGGATACTTGTTATGGGAAGGTCCAAGGACAAGACGGCCCGTCTGAAGTTTGAGAACCAGGTAGTGGAGTTGTTGAAATCTAATGGCGTGAATGCCGTTGCTTCCTATACCCGCGACGGCACTAGGGATTTAAGCCGCAAGTTTTCGGATAGTGAAATACAACACTTTAAAACCCAATTGGTCTCGGAAGGGTTGGATGGTGCCATCATTACAAATCTCATCGATTCCGAAGCGTATACCGACGTAATCCCCGGAAATACGGAGACCACTTTTGTTCCCGCTAGGTATGGACGATTTGGACGTTATTATACCCTTTATCCCGTAACCACTTGGGAACCAGATCAACTAGTATCCGGTACACGGTATATTTTTGAAAGTAGTCTTTACCACATCGAAAAAAAACAAGGGGATAATTTACAATGGGTGGGACGCTTTGAACTAAAAGATCCCGGTTCCATTGAAAAATCTTCCGAACAATATGCAAAGGAACTGGTGGCTGCCCTTTTAAAGAATAGTATAAACGGCATTGATTAAGGGGTAGCCGTTATAGTCCGCTATGATGGACCGCCAGGATTCCTATTTACTTTTTTGGGAAATCCTGGTTTTGGGAAGGGATCCTTGGATGAATTCCTAATCGTAAATTCAACTTTTGGTTGCACTTGGTACGGTGCTATCAAGGATTGTTCCCCATTCTCTGGTTTACAAACTTGCCCATGACCACCGCCGTTATGATTACTAAATAGAATTGTCCAATGAGACCAATGAGAACGGCACCTTTTTGTGCCAATTCGGTAACCGGGGCTATATCCCCATATCCTATGGTGAGCAGGGTAATAAAACTAAAGTACATTAATTGGCCGGTTAGGTCTTCCGGAGACATCCCCGGTGTTATCAATAGCCCTTGAAAGGAACCCGGGAAAGCCATCTCTATGCTAAGGCAGACAAAAAAACCGATAAGTCCTAGCCCTAAATACCCGCTCATAAGACCAAAGATTACATTCTTACTTACCTCACGGGCGTGCCATATTTGGTGTATTATCTCTAAGGTCACAAAGAGATAAAACAAAAAATAACTGCCCATACGTATAAAATCCATGGTCTTTGAAAAACTACCGGAGAGGGTAGCCAGGACAAATAAAATGGCATTTACTACCAATAGCGAACCGGCCAGCCAAACGAGCACGGATCTTTTGGATAACAATAACATACCGGCCAAAAGATTAAGTATAAAAAGCAATGGCCCCAACAGATTATTGAACAAGGTATGCGGAAGTATCAAGGCGCCAAAAAGTATGGCCAATTGACTGGATAGGAAAAGTTCAAACCGCAGTGTGTACAATATATTCCTCATAACCAACCTGGATCGTGCAAGATCTAGTCTTCCATTAAGGCAGGGTCAAACTCATAACCCTTATAGTTTACCTTGTATATGGCACTGTAAAACGTGGGAATAAATATTAAGGTAATGACCGTACCGAATAAAAGGCCAACCATAATACTCACGGCCATGCCCTCCCACATTTCTCCTCCGCTCAGGTACAAGGGGATTAGTCCCAAAACGGTGGTAAAGGTGGCCAGAAGAATAGGACGGAAACGCTGCAAACAGGCAGTGATTACCGCATCGTTCTCGGCCCTTTTTAGGGTCTTTTGTTCTATTTCCATACGGTCTATCAACACAATGGCGTTGTTGATCACGATACCGGCCAGGGAAATCACACCCAAGAAAGGCATAAACCCAAAAGGTTCCCCAAAGGTCAATAACCCTATGACCACCCCAATGATGGCCAGGGGAATGGTTAAACAGACCATGACCATTTTTCGGAACGAATTGAACTGGATGATCAAGAGAAGCACAATGATAAAGGCAGATAGGGGCAGATACTTTACAACAGCGCCCATATTTTCGGCCGTATTTTCGGCATCACCCCCAAACTTATACGAATAATCCGAGCCCCAGGTGGTCTGTTGTTCGTTGAGCCATGGGGTGATTTCAGCAGTGATTTCCGAAGCATTGGCCCCTTCCCGAAGCTCGCTGGAAATTACTACCGTTCGGTTCAGATCCAACCGTTTTATCTTGCTATATTGCCACTCCGGAACTATGCTGGCCACTTGTAACAAAGGAACGCTCTTACCAGAGGACTGGGCATACACATTTAGGGTTTCCAAGGATTCCAGACTCTGTTGTTGGCTGGTCTCACTGCGCATAACAATGGGAATGGATTTGTCCTCTTCCCGGTACTCCCCCGTCTGGAAACCATCCAACACCGTTTGTAGGGAGGTTGCAATATCCTGGTTGGTAACCCCCGCCTTTTGGGCCCTGTTCTGATCAATGCTTATAACGAACTTCTTGCTTTTGGGGCCCCAATCGTCCTTTACGTTCTTGGTGCCATTAATATGCGATAACTCGGCCTTTATAGCATTGGAAATTTTGGACAGACTATCCGGATTGGGGCCGGAAACCTTTACCTCTATAGGCACCCCGCCCCCGCCGGCCGCCAAAAGGCCTACTTTGATATCGGCATTGGGAAAGTGTTTAAAGCAGTACGCGTCCAATTTACCCACCATGGCATTGTTATATACAAAATGGGAAGTGTTCACAAGGATATGGGCATAGCTGGAATTGGCTTCGTCCGGGGAATATCCCAAATCATAGGATTCCGGCCCCTCCCCAATATAGGAAGACCAATCTAAAATGCCGTTGGGCCGTTGGGCATTTACCTGTAAGGAATCCGACATGTACTTTTCAATCTCAAGAACTACCTTGGAAGTGGTCTCTATCTTGGTTCCCAAGGGTAGGTTTATGTCTACCGTAATCATATTCCGATCACTGTCCGGGAAAAAGACGAACGGAATTTTGGTGAATCCGTAAAGGGAAAGAAAAAAGGCCACGAATATACCAATAAGAACCAACCATTTGTGAGACAATGCTTTAAGGATAAGGTTCTTATAATACCCTTTGAGCGTGTTGATGATACGATCTATAAAACCTTCCTTTTTCTCGGATTTTGGAACCACCTTTAGGAACAAATAACAGAAGAGCGTAATTACCGTAAGGGCAATGATCCAGGAGGAAAGCAATGCTAGGGAGATTACCACAAAGATGGGCCCTACAATATCGCCCATCGTAGATTCGGCCAAGTAGAAGGATAAAAACGCCGCAGAGGTGGTCAAGGTAGATATCAATAGCGGGGTAAAGAGTTCGGAGCAGGCATCCACGGCCGCCTTTTTCTTGGGTACGCCCTGTTCCATTTTTACAATAATGGTTTCCGCCACCACAATGGCATTGTCCACCATCATGCCCAAGGCCATGATCAAGGCGGCCAGGGTTACTTGGTTGAGCCCCATGTTTATGAAACCCATAAGCATTAGCGTCATTACCACTACAATAGGAATAAGGCTGGCTATGATACTTCCGGAGCGAAGGCCCAGAAAAATCAGCATTACGATCAATACAATGCTAATGGATTGGAGCAGGTTAACCACAAAATCCTGAATCTTTACGTCAATATAGGTATCCAGGGAAGAAAGCCTTTGTAGCTCCAAGCCCACAGGGAGTTTTCGCCGCCATTTTTCAATGACCGTATTGACATCCTCCCCCAATTGTATTACATTGGATCCCTTCTTTAGGTTTACGTGCAGGGAAATGGCGTCCTTTCCATTTACCCGTACCATTTGTTCCGGGGGGTCAATATAGGACTGGGTTATGGTGGTAATATCCCCCAAGGGCAATAGCTGGCTGCCGTTTGCACCAACAGGAATCAAGGTTTGGCGTATGTCCTCCAGGGAATTGAAATTTCCCGTAGGTTCCAGGATAATCCGCTCATCATTGAGGTTTATTTGCCCTCCACTGCTCAAGATGTTGGTAGAGTTTATAATGTTCTGCAACTTACTTGCGGAAAGGCCATATTCCTTGAGTCGGGCATTATCAAACTCCACGAAGATCCGTTCTGCCTGTTCCCCACCGATCTCTACCTTGGCGGCATCGGGCAATTTGATCAGATCATCCTTAATATCGTCCGCGTATTCCTTCATCTCGGCATAGGAATACCCATCCGAGGTCAACCCCACAACAATGCCATATACATCGCCTATACCATCGTCCTTTAAATCGGGTTTCACCCCTTGGGGCAAACCTTGGAGGGAATTGAGCTTGCGCCGTAACCGATCCCAAACGCCTTGCATGGCCTCAGGGGGCACCTCGTCTTTGAGGGTCACGGAGACTACGGAAAGCTCCGTTCGGGAGGTGCTGGTAACTTCTTTTAACTCGGGGAGCTCTTGGGCCACTTTCTCTATTTTGTCCGTAACCAAAAGTTCCACGCGTTCTGGACTTGCACCTGGGAAAAAGGAGACTACGGTGGCCACTCGAACCGTATACGGGGGCATGCTGTCCCTAGGCAAGGTTTGGTATACCGTAATGCCCAGAAGCATAATCGTGCCCAAAAGGGTAAACGTAATCCTATTCTTGTCTATTGAAAATTGGGTAAGGTTCATAATCCGTGGTCGTTGGTCATATGGCCCCGTTTTTATTGGGCAAATATGGTATTTCTAAATGGGTTAATCGGGTTGTTCCCCTCCTATTGCAAGGATACATATTGGCCGTCCAACAAGGTTTGTAGCCCAGCGGTGGCTATTTTTTGTCCTTCCTTCAATCCGTGTTCAATGGCAAAGCCCTGGGAAGTTAAATCCCCTATCTTTACCGGGGTTTTCTTTACCATGGATTTATCCCCTTCGTCTACAATCAAAAAAACGAACCTACCGGAACTATCCTCTCCAACCGCTTGGGCAGGGACTCGGAGGGCCTGATCTTTTTTCCTATTTTCATCGAATTCAAAGGTCACGTTGGCGGCCATTCCCGTCTTCACCTCTTCGGTGGGTTCGTTCAGGGTTATCCTTGCAGGATAGGTGGCCGTATTATTGTCCACTGCGGGAGAAAGCTCCGTGACCGTTCCCTTAAAGGATGTATTGGCTATGGAAGAAAGGGTTACGTTCACCGGCATGCTTAAACGTACTTCATTGATAATGCTCTCCGGCAGGCCCAACGCAATTTCCATATCCGTTCCCGCATTAAGCACAGCTACGGTTTGCCCCGGACTAATGTTTTCATCCACTTCCGCCGTGACCGAGGTAATAACGCCATCTTCCGGGGCATACAAATACCCATAGTTGATCTGTTCCTGTTGGATGGAAACGCTTCGTTTGGCCGACTCATAGCTTTGCTGGGCGTTTTTATAGGAATTTTTGGCCGACTCAAAATCCGTTAAGGAGGCGCTGCCTTTTTCATACAGGACGCGGATCCTGTCCAAGGATAGTTTGGCCGTATTCATCTGGGATTCCGCACTGTTCAGGGAAGAGACGGAACGTTCATAGTTTAGGCGGGCCTCCACATTGTCCAGTTTCCCCAATAACTGGCCTTTTTTTACCGTTTGCCCCAGGCGGATGTCCAACTGCATTAAAATGCCTGAGCTTCGAAAACTTAGGTTTATGATCTTTTCCGTTCGGGCCGTGCCGCTAAAGGTGAGTTCCTTTCCGTTATTGCCAAAGGAAACCTCAATAAATTCTACCGGGCGTACAAAGTCTTCCTTGGCCTCTTTTTTCTCGGAACAGGCCATCAGGATCGCCAACAGTGCAAAAAGTGGTGATCTTCTAAGTGTTTGATGTGGTTTCATATTTGTGGATCTGTCTTATGAATTAGTTTGTATATGCGTCTAAAAAGTTCGTAAATCGCTGTTTAAATGCCGTGTTTTCGGCCTCGGTGTGCAGTAAAAAGTTATAGCCCATAAAGCGCTCCAATTGAATGGTGTTCAACAAAAAGGAATAGGTGGCCTGGGCCTGGGCCAATTGCGCCTGTAAATAATTGGTCTGGGCATCGATCAATTGAATTACACTTACGGCACCTTCCGAATACGAACTTTGTACCAATTCCAGGGATTCCTGGGCGGCACGGGCCGATACCTCAGAAAGTGTAATGTTGGAAATTTGGTTGACAATATTCAGCACGGCGGTGCTTACATTGGCCTCTATGGCCAGTTCCGTATTCTGGGTGTTGATTTCCAATTGCTCCTGTTGGATTTTCGCCGTTTGCCTATTGATATTCGTGCGATATTGATTGAAGATGGGTAGCGATAGGTTTAGCCCTATGTTGTAATTGTTGGCGGGATCCAAGTCCACACTTCCCGCGCCCCATTGATTGAAGTTTTGGTTGTAGCTCCCCTGAAAGGCCAGTGTGGGGATAAAGCGGCCAAAGGAGTTTAACTTCAGGTTGCGCTCCACCGCCTTAAGGTTGTAGTCCAGGGACTCCAGTTCCGGGGAGTTCTTTTTGGCCTCCTCGATCAAAAAGGCCACAAAGGGTTCCGTCAAAAGCGGGTTGTCCAGGATTTCTGCCAATTCTTCGTAGTTGTACTCGGCAAAAACGCCCTTGCCCAGTTGGGCGTCTTCCACATCCAACTCAAAGGCTATAGGGTTGTTTAACAATTGGTTTAGGGAGATAAAGGCCTGCTGTAATTGGTTTATGGCCTCCACCAAACTTTGGGTATTTTGGGCAAGCTGGCTCTGGAACCGGAGCATATCCGATTTTCCGGCCTGGCCGGCCTCATAGTTCTGTTGGGCCAGTCGTAGGTTCTCCTTGGTGAGCTGTACGTTCTGGGCCTGGATTTGAAGATTTACCTTGCTGATCAGGGCGTTAAAATACAAATTGGAAGCCTCCAGGACGGCATCCAGTTGGGCGGTGCTGAAATTGGCCTCCTGTGCCTTTTGCAGATTTTTCTGGACGCTTATGTTGGCCGTGGCCGCCTCGGAATATAAGGTTTGGGTAAGCTGAATATTACCATCCGTGGAATTCTCCGGCTGTAACGGGGCAAAGGCAATGCTTTCGTCCACATTGGTGAAGGAGGCATTGGCCGTGACATTGGGATAATAATTACTTTTCGCCGTTTTTACGTCCTGTACGCTCAATTCCACATCCTTTTGTTGGGATTGCAAGCCAAGGTTACGCGCAAAGTTGTCGTTTATCACATCCAAAAGGGAGTATGTCTTTTCGGAAAGTTCGTTTTTGAACTCCCCTACGAAATCGGTGTTCTCCATTAAACTATACCGAATGGGAATCCCAAGCTTTTGCATGGTATTAAAATTGGCGGTAAGCCTTTGGTCAAAATCAATGAACACATACTGATCGGAGAGCGGGTTTCCATTTACGTAGGCCTCCACGGTCAAGGCCACCCTTCGGAATATCTGATCCAGATTGTCGCCACTGCTATTGGTGCCCATGATACCCAATTCCACGTCATGGGGGGTGTTGCTGGTAAAAGAGGGAAGGTTATGGGCAATGAGCTGTTCGCTGAGTTCGGTAATCTCATGGTCCAAAAGAAAGAATCCACCGGCAAGGTAAACGGCATCCAGTCCTTCGAGATTTTCCGTAATGTCCGCCGCTGTATCAAAGGGAAGTAGGCGATAGCTTACTCCAAGGGTATTGGTAATACGGTCAAAGGTCTGATCAATGGGCAGGGTGGCCGCAATAGGTGCTTCTATGGCGATTCCCACATTTTTAAAATCCGTAAGCGCCTTAAAGGTGGATAAGTCGTTCTCGAAGGACTGTAGACCCGTAAGATAGGTAAAGTTCGGTATTCCGGAGGTTTTCTTTTCCATATCCACCTCGGTAAGATCGGTATTGATGGAACCAAAGAAGATCGTGGGCTTGGGGTACGCGGTTTGCTCCTGAAGGGCCTCGTTACTCGCGGAACCAATGGCAATAATGATATCCACGGATCCCTGGAGCAGGGCTTGGTAATTTTGTCTGGCCAAAGCCAGATCAAAGTCGTTGATGAAAAGGTATTC
>JBCCZF010000003.1:0-17883 GCA_039188035.1 Bacteroidota bacterium
ATTCTCTATAACCGGGATGCTGTCCGAGCTTGGGGTAAGGGTCAAGAGGTGTTTACCGCCTTTCTCAAAAATCTTGATACGTTTGGCACGATTGCTAAAATTAAGGGAAGTGGTATCCTTTACTACCGAATCTTGGGCAAAGATAAGTGCTACATCGCGGGCCAGGCTCCCTTTGTCCAGTTTGCCTACCTGTTCGTCGGTGATGAGAAATGTGGTGTCTTTTTCCTGCTCACAACTGGAAAGGGAAAGGGCCAATCCTAAAATGAGGAGGGCCGATCCCGTACGGAGGGTAGGTCTAGTACAGGCGCTCGCCCGGGAGCGTTTAAAAATGGGATGTTTCATAACGTTGGCTTAAGCGATTATTCCGAGGTACTGGGTTTTTGGGGAATGGATAATCCCAATGCTATCGGATTACTTTTTTTAATACCCCCAGTACGCCGCGGATAAACGTGGCACTGGTCAATACTTTTACCACGGGATTCATACGGGTACTTCTTCTTCGGGTACTGGTCTGCCGGGTAGAGGCGCGTTCCTTTTCCCTTTCGGCCGCCGCCTCGGCCTTTTCAATCTTTTCGTTCAACAGTTCATAGGCACTTTCCCGATCGATTACCTCGTTGTATTTACGTACCATTTTGGAACTGCGTATAACTTCCTTCAACTCGCCTGCCGTAAGCACATCCATACGGCTCATGGGTGCCCGTAGCAAGGTGGCCGCCAAAGGGGTTGGACGCCCCTTTTCGTCCAAGGCCGAAATAAGGGCTTCCCCGATACCCAGGGAAGTCAATACTTCCTTAGTGTCATAGTAATCGGACTCCGGATAGTTCTCCGCTGTAAGTTTTATGGCCTTGCGGTCCCGGGCGGTGAAGGCCCGCAGGGCATGCTGTACCTTAAGCCCCAATTGGGCCAGGACCTCATTGGGCACGTCCGAGGGGTTTTGTGTTACAAAATACAGCCCAATACCTTTGGAGCGAATGAGTTTCACGATACTTTCTATCTGATCTAAAAGCGCCTTGGAAGCTTCCTTAAAAATCAAATGGGCCTCGTCTATGAACAATATCAATTCCGGTTTTTCACTGTCGCCCTGTTCGGGAAAGGTGTCATAAATCTCGGCGAGGAGGCTCAACATAAAGGTAGAAAAGAGTTTGGGCCGGTCTTGGATATCCGTTAACCGAATAATGTTGATATAACCCCGGCCCTCGTCATCGATCCGGGTCAGATCATCCACATCAAAGGATTTTTCACCAAAGAAGAGCTCGGCGCCCTGCTGTTCCAATTCGATGATCTTGCGTAGGATGCTGCCCGTGGAACTCGTGGAAATACGTCCGTATTCCTGTTGGAATTCCTTTTTCCCCGCACCTGTGGCGTATTGTAGCACTTTTTTAAAGTCCTTGAGATCCAATAGGGGCAGCTTGTTATCATCGCAATACTTAAAGACAACGGCCACGATACCTTCTTGGGTCGGGCTAAGGTTTAGGATACGTGAAAGCAGCACAGGTCCAAATTCCGAAACTGTGGCGCGCAGCTTTACCCCATCCTGTTCCGAAAGGGAAAGTATCTCAATGGGAAAAGGTTTGGCAGTAAAGGGAAGGCCTATTTTTTCATGGCGTTCGTCAATTTTGGGATGTCCTGGACTCGGTTGCGCCAGGCCGCTAAGGTCGCCCTTCAGATCCATCAACAATACCGGAACGCCCTTGTCGGACAGATTCTCGGCAATGACCTGTAGGGTCTTGGTCTTGCCGGTTCCGGTAGCTCCGGCAATGAGCCCGTGGCGGTTTAAGGTCTTTAGGGGGACTTTGACATGGGCCCCGGTAACGGCCTCGCCGTCTAGCATGGCTGCGCCCATGGTTATGAATTCACCTTTGGTGGTATAGCCTTTTTCAATATGGGCCTTAAAATGGTCTCGGGTGGGCATTGTGGTAGATTTTGCTTCAAAAATAGGAAATTTGAAAATGTGTCGATTTGGAAATTTGAAAATGATCTGGTTTGGAAATGGGCTTATGGGTTGTAGTAAAACTGAGAAACTATTAACTTTAAACAACTTACTTTTGAACCCTTGCCCAGAAACGGTGAACCTAAAAGATGTAAAGAAGGTCACTGCATACTGTTTACCGTCTGCCGGAAGAGGTTTTGAATTTGAATTTGTGTTTGAACTTGTATTTGCCATTTCGGTTATCTTTGCACAATGGTCAAGGAAGATATACCAACTTTGGTGGACGCGGGATTGATGTTGCCCTTGATGGAGGAGTTCTACACCATTCAAGGTGAGGGCTATCACAAGGGTACGGCCGCTTACTTCATACGCGTGGGCGGTTGTGATGTGGGCTGTCATTGGTGTGATGTTAAGGAAAGTTGGAATGCGGACATCCATCCGCCTACGCACATCGACCATATTATTGAAAATGCCGTGGCCCATTCCAATACTATTGTGATAACGGGAGGTGAGCCCCTAATGTGGGACATGTTTCCCTTGACCAATGGTTTACGGGCAAAAAACCTAAAGACGCACATTGAGACCTCGGGAGCCTATCCTTTGACCGGGCAATGGGATTGGATATGTCTATCGCCCAAAAAAAACAAGTTGCCCCAGCCCCGGATATACAAACAGGCCCATGAGCTAAAGGTCATAGTGTATAACAAGCACGATTTTGTTTTTGCGGAAGAGCAGGCGACTCAGGTTCATGCGGGGTGCAAGTTATACCTGCAACCGGAGTGGAGTGTTCGGGAAAGGATGATGCCTTTGATTGTTGACTATGTGATGCAAAATCCCAAATGGATCGTTTCCCTACAAACCCATAAGTATTTAAATATTCCGTAACGAATTCGATTTATCTTTCGGGCCTTGATAGAATCATTCACTTGTATCCCTGCCCCCATTGGCTTCAAGGTCCTGTAGGCATAGGGGATCGAGCCCTCCCGTATTGAAAGTGCCTCCGGCGGCCGTTTCGGAACTCAACATTTTAAGCACGGTGGCACTGCTAAGGGTACAGGCGAACTTGGGCTCATCGGACACTTCCTTTACCGGGATTTTGCCCGTTAATCCGGCCCCAAATTGAAGTTCCGCCCGCATAAGACAGCCTTCCACGTTACAGTGTTTATTGCCTTCCGAATCTACAATTTCCTCATGGGGCATAACCATTGGGGTTCCCAGGTTTACAAGGCCTAAAAGATGGCCAAATTCATGGTTAATGGTCGCCGTTTCCACGTTGGACTCCAAAATAAACGGGCTACGGGCCGCTAGGTCGCGAATGGTATTTTCATAGATGATCATGGAGGTATTCCGGTATACGGCACCTAGGGTCACCAGGCCTTCTTCCTCATCATCCGTGTCCGAGGGGGAGTCCGCAAAATAGATATAGATGGCCAAGGTTTCCCCAACATTATAGGCAGTCCTATTTTCGGTTTCTAAGTCCACTACTTCGGCCAAGGTCAGGGTTTCCTCACCTGGGGAGGGCAATTCCCGGTATAGAAGTTCAATATCTTCCTTAAAGGTAAGTGCCCGCAGATAGGCGGTAAAATTGTTTATGGCCACGGCCGTGGGTCGAAACCCTTGTACATAAGCTATTTCAATCTGAAGTCTGGTAAAGGAACTGTTGGACAGAATATCGTTGGCCGAGGCCCCGGTAGTTCTAAGATTGGCCGATCGATCAACCGGAGTGGAAGGGTTTTCCGGTCCGTTATCATTGTTGGAGCATCCCAAAAGCGAAATGATAAAAAAAGTTCCTAGAAAAAAAAGTGAAGTTTTCATCGGTATTTCTCTTTGTTTTCCCAAAGCCAAAGTGTCATTTAAGCACACCTTTTGAATTTAGGAGACCGTTTTGAAATGTGTGATAGAATTTTTGTAAATCGTTTTGATGTTATTATAGGGCAAAATTTTAACGAGATCCGGCAGGGGCGGGTAACTAAAATGTTTCGCATAAAGAAAACAACTAAATACTTGTTCAACGCAAAAAATGTGCCTGAGCGTATGGATGGCCCTTAAATTAGTGTTAATCTGGCCAAGTAGTCGTAGTGATTTCCTTTACTTACAAGTTCACAGACCATATTACAGGTGCCGGCCTTGGTTTTCAAAGTCGGGTAATCCACATATAACCAAGGAAAGGCTGGGCCATACACCCCTTTGTACGTCATAGTAAACCGTACTTCGCCATAATAGGGATTCCCCTGTGGGATATTATCCCCTTCTTGGAACATATAGATAATGTCGCTGGAGTCCAGCAGTATTTGTCCTCCTGGTTTTAGTAGGGTGCCCAGATGTTGCAGATACCTTCCCAGCATATCCAGGGATTCGGCAATTCCTATACCGTTCATTAGGAGCAGTACGGTGTCATAACATTCAAAATGTTCTAGAACGGGGATGTGTAGGCAGTGCGTTATACCACGCTCTATACAAGTGGCTATAGCTCCGGCCGACCGATCCAGGGCCGTGACCTGGAACCCTTGTTCCTGAAGGTACAGACTATGGCTACCGGCCCCACAACCAATATCGAGGATATCGCCATAACATAGATGAAGTGCCTTTTGCTCCAATAGGGGCATATTCCCGAAATCCCGGAACAAATAGGGAAGGGAAAGGATAGCTTCTTCCTCTAGGGACGAATAGGTTATCAAATCTTCGGTATAGTTGCCGGATTGATAATCCAAAAGGGCTTGTCCAAATATGTCGTTCATGGCATGTGTTCTTCGGGTGTAAAATACAAATTTAGAGTTTGTGGTTCCCGGTTTGGAGCTTGTCCATTGTAAATGTCTAAATGGGGTTGTCTTTTTGGACTTGTGGTTAGGTTTGCGTTTGAATTTGTGTTTGCCTTTATTCCGATACTCATTGCGATTGACATTTGCACTTGCACTTTTTTCGGATATTCTTTTTCAGGTTTCAGGTATACATTTCTATCTTCGGTCAAAGGTCACGCGAAGGCAATCCGTTTAAAACCGAATTTCTTCCCTAGTTTTGATGTCCTATGAACAAGTTTTTGGAACAGTTGCCCCAAAAGGCCAAGGAAAAGTCGACGGAAAACAAGAAATTCTTTGCCCGCTTAAAAAAACGGCCGCCAAAAAGTTTGGACTATGTAATGCAGGAACTTCATGAAGCCGAATTTGAACGGACGGATTGCCTGCAATGTGGGAATTGCTGCCGTACCACGGGGCCACTTTTCACAGATCCGGATATCACGCGTATTTCCAAACACCTTCGCTTGAGGCCACAACAGTTTATCGCCTCGTATTTGCGGGTAGATGAGGACAACGATTATGTACTGCAACGATTGCCTTGCCCTTTTTTGGGAACGGATAACTTTTGTGCCATTTATTCGGTCCGTCCGAAAGCCTGCCGGGAATTTCCCCATACTGACCGGAAAAAATTCCATCAGATAAGTCATCTTACCCTAAAGAACGTTGCCATTTGCCCCGCCGCTTATTCCATCGTAGAGGAAATGAAGAAGCGAATAGGTTGATGGGGTTTGCCACTATGGGCTGGTGCCACTTTTCGGATTTTATATTTCGTACTTTCGTCACCGGTCATCGGTCTTTCGTCATCTACTTCCCATTTCCGTTAAAGGAAAATTACCCATGCGCGCATTCTTCCATCGATTCATTTCCATATTGACATATTTTCAAATTGATCCTGCCAATTTTGTATTTTTGACAATATGGATGCCGTATTGACCTATTTTGAGAATATTCCCTCCTCGCATCGTTCCCTTTTGCTTGTTGGCGGGATTACTTTTTTTTGGATTTTAGAGGGGGCCGTTCCCAGGTTCCGATTTTCCTATAAGAAATGGAGGCACGCCCTGCCCAATTTCTTTTTTACCTTAACCACCATCATTATCAATTTTGCCCTGGCCTTCTTGTTGTTGGGCACAGCGGATTGGACGGTGGCGAATGATTTTGGAATCATTAATTGGCTGCCCCAGATGCCCTTATGGTTATACCTATTGTTGGGGGTCTTGCTTTTGGATCTTATCGGGGCCTATTTGGCCCATCTGGTGGAGCATAAGGTTAAGCCCTTGTGGATGGTGCATTTGGTCCACCATACGGATCATAATGTGGACACCACTACGGCCAATAGGCACCATCCCCTCGAAAGCTTTATCCGTTTTGCCTTTACCCTTTTTGGAGTCTTTATCGCGGGTACGCCCATAGGTATTGTCATGTTGTATCAATCCCTTTCCCTGGTGGCCACCCAGTTTGGCCACGCCAATATTAAATTGCCCAAAAGGATAGATGATGCCCTTAGTTGGGTCATTGTGTCCCCGGACATGCATAAGGTACACCATCATTATCAACTCCCCTATACGGATAGCAATTATGGTAATATCTTTTCCATCTGGGACCGCATGTTCGGCACCTTTATGAAAATGGATACAAAAGCCATCGTCTATGGGGTGGATACGTTTCCGGATGAGGTGGAGAATACCAGCCTTACCGGATTGCTAAAGCAGCCCTTCCACAAATACAGGAAGCCCACTACGGCCCCGGAAAAAAACGAGGGCTAATTCCCTTTGGGCAAAAGGTGGGGTATGTTACGGATTCTTATCCGGATAGCGCAGGTACTTTTTTCGGATAGCCCGGAAACGATTCAGATCCTCTTGCCAGCTGGCCTTTATTTCCGCCTCGGTAAGCCCTTTCTCAATTTGCCGCTGTAGCAGTTCCGTTCCCGCATGTTTGGTAAACCCATTGGTATTGAATACCAATGTGGTATCCGTGGCATTAATGTAGGCATCGATTAACCATTGCAGGGAAACCTCGTTCATCCTGGGGGTTTTGGAGAGGTCTTTTCCGTAACACTTTTTGCCGTTTTCCTTGGGGTTTTTGGCCCCAAAGTTGGGCCGTGGCCAATACTTGAAACTGTATTGGGTAGTGTCCAGAAAGGAAGCCCCGTATCGTTGAAACTGAAATTCCGTTCCCCGGCCCGCATTGATGTTGGTTCCCTCAAACAATCCTAGGCTGGGATATAGGGTTATGGCCACATCATTGGGCAGATTGGGGGAAGGCCGTATCGGCAGGCTATAGGGGTCGGAATGGTGGTAATTCTCCAACGGAATCACGGTAAGATCGGCCCTTGATTCCTCGCCCAGCCAACTTTCCCCGTTGATCATTTTGGCATACTCCCCAATGGTCATCCCGTAGACTAGGGGAATATTGGTCATCCCTAAAAAACCCCTGTGGGCCGTCTCCATAGTAGGTCCGTCCACATAATGCCCATTGGGATTGGGCCTATCCAATACTACTAAGGGGACTTGGTTTTCCGCACAGGCTTCCATGACCAATTGCAGGGTGGCGATATAGGTGTAAAAACGCACCCCCACATCCTGAATATCAAAGAGCACTACATCAATGGCTTCAAGTTGATTTGCCGTGGGCTTTCTGTTTTTACCGTAGAGTGAAATTATGGGCAAGCCGGTGCGTTGGTCCTTTCCGTCCAAGACTTTTTCCCCGGCATCGGCCTTCCCGCGGAAACCGTGTTCCGGGGCAAATACCTTTCTAATATCGATTCCAAGGGAAACTAGCGAGTCTACCAGGTGCACGTAGGTTGGTTTGGTGTTGGAATCCGTTTTGAAAATAACCGAGGTCTGGTTTGCGACCACGGCCACTTTTTTTCCCTTTAGCGTAGGGAGATAGTCTTTGGTCCGATTGGCCGCTACCACAATCTCCAGAGAGTCTTGGGGAAGACCGTACCCTCCGGACCTGCTTGCATTGGAATCCTTGGATTTATCCGTATTCCCACAGGCGGCCAACATCAAAAACCACAATAAAAACGTATTTTTGAAACTGGAGAAAATCACCATCCTTTGAATTTTGAATATTTCATTGCCAAAAGGCTTATTACCGGTAAGGAACATAAAATTAATATTTCCGCCCCGATAATAAAAATTGCCATTGCCGCCATTGCCTTGGGGATTGTTATGATGTTGATCGCCATAGCCACCGGTGCGGGCCTAAAACAAAAGATTCGAGAAAAAGTCTCCGCCTTTAATGGGCATATCCAGATTTCCAATTATGACAACAACCGTTCCGAGGTCTCCGTGACCCCTGTGGATCTGGAGCAGGATTTTTATCCGGAATTCAATACAGTGGAGGGTGTTGCCCATGTGCAGGCCGTGGCCGCTAAGGCCGGGGTAATCCGTACGGAGGAGACCTTTGAGGGCATTATTGCCAAAGGGGTAGGTTCAGATTATAACTGGGACGTCCTTGAGGAGTTTCTGGAGGTAGGGCGTGTTCCCCATTTTCAACGGGATTTGAACAACGAGGTGCTAATGTCCCGTTATATGGCCAATAGGCTGGGGTTTATCATAGGGGATACCTTTTTTGCCTTTTTCTTTAAGGAGGGGGGCGCATCCCAGTTGCCCAACCAGCGCAAGTTCAAGGTCGTGGGTCTGTATGACAGTGGTTTTGAGGAAATTGATAGCCGATATATTTTTGTGGACATCCGCCACATCCAGCGCATGAATAAGTGGGCGGAAGACCAGGTAGGTCATTTTGAAGTGTTTCTGGACAATTTTGATGAATTGGAGGCGAAGTCCAATGAAATCTATGGCAATACCCTTTCCCAACTAGATACCCAGAACATTGTAAACAAATACTACAAAATCTTTGAATGGATCGGGCTGTTCGATTTTAATATTGCCCTGATCATTGGCATTATGATCATTGTAGGTGGTATAAATATGATTACGGCACTTTTGGTACTCATCCTGGAACGCACGCCAATGATCGGAATCCTTAAAGCCCTGGGAGCCCCCAATTGGAGTATTCAAAAGGTTTTCCTTTACAATGCGGCCTATTTGATCGGGATTGGCCTATTTTGGGGCAATGTGCTTGGATTGGGACTTTTATGGGCCCAAGGGCGCTATAAAATGTTTAAATTCCCCAATCCCCAGGAGTATTATATCGAATACATTCCCGTGGAACTCCACTGGCCCACAGTGGCATTACTCAATGTCGGGGTATTGGTATTATGTCTTTTGATGCTCCTTTTGCCCTCCTATGCCGTAACGCGGATAAATCCGGTTAAGGCCATTCGGTTCGATTGACGTGTCTATTTGGAAATGTGTCGATTTGGAAAGCCAAATGGGGCACAACAAATGACCACGGCAAACTACAACTGCATACCGCACACAAGTCGTTCCCTTACCCCTCAATGGATATTGTGAATTTAATTTTGATTTTGAATTTGGGTTTGAATTTGCGTTTGGACCTTAGCGTGTATCTTTGTGTGCGATGGACTACGCAAAAAATATTCTGGAGACCATAGGCAATACCCCCTTGGTGCGGCTCAACAGACTAACATCTGAACTTCCTTGTACGGTTCTGGCCAAATACGAAACTTTTAATCCGGGCAATTCCGTAAAGGACCGGATGGCTTTAAAGATGGTAGAGGACGCCGAAGCTGCCGGATTACTAAAACCTGGGGGCACCATTGTGGAGGGGACTTCTGGAAATACGGGCATGGGGCTGGCCCTGGCCGCTACGGTAAAGGGTTACAAGCTCATATGTGTCACTACGGACAAACAATCCAAGGAAAAAGTAGATGTACTTAAGGCCATGGGCAGCGAGGTGTTTATTTGTCCCACGGATGTAGAACCGGAGGATCCCCAAAGTTACTATTCCACCGCAAGGCGATTGGCCCTGGAAATCCCAGGGGCTTGGTATGTTAACCAATATGACAACCCGTCCAACACCGAGGCCCATTTTGAGAGTACCGGACCGGAGATTTGGGAACAGACCCGGGGAAAGGTCACCCATTTTGTGGTGGGCGTCGGGACGGGTGGAACGATATCCGGCGTAGGCAAATACCTAAAATCAAAAAATCCGAAAATCAAGGTTTGGGGGGTGGATACCTATGGCTCCGTCTTCAAAAAATATCATGAAACCGGGATTTTCGACAAAAATGAGATTTACCCCTACATTACCGAGGGCATCGGGGAGGACATCCTTCCGGAGAATGTGGATTTTGGGATTATTGATGGATTTATCAAGGTGACCGACAAGGATGCTGCGGTATACACCCAAAGACTGGCCCGCGAGGAGGCCATGTTCTTGGGAAATTCGGCTGGGGCAGCAATAAAGGGAGTATTGCAGCTAAAGGAACATTTTGGGCAGGATGACCTGGTGGTGGTGCTATTTCACGACCACGGTAGCCGATATGTGGGCAAAATGTTCAATGACGATTGGATGCGGGAACAAGGTTTTATCGAATAAATTCATGAATGGTATGACCACATTACAGCTTCAGGGACAAAAAGTGACCATAGACCAAGGGGAACTGGTGGGTTATGTTGTGGAAGGTCATGAGTATATGCATCAAAAAGGGAGCCCTGGATGGCGCAGTACGGATACGGAGATGTTTCCGATTATCGGCCCTACGGCAGAAGCCAATTTTAGGGTATGGACACTTAAGGGCGAGGCCGTTTTGGATCAGCATGGCCTGCTACGGGAAATGCCCTATGAGTTAAAACGAAGCTCCACAACTATGGCCCTGTTTCAAAAGGAGTACAAGGCGGGCACCCGGGTACGCAACTCCAAATACCCCAAAAAATCCACCGAAAAGGAACTGCAATGGCCCTATGACTTTCGGTTCCGGAAACAATTCAACCTTACTCCCCAAGGACTGGAAATTACCTTTACCATCTCCGGGGAAGAGGGAATGCCCTTTATGTTGGGGTACCATCCGGCGTTTAAACTATATACGGAAACGCCGCTAATACGAACGGGAAATCGCAATATTGACCTGACCGAGGTTTTGGCGGTGGGCAATAGGGCATTGCACCTGCCCGATTCCCATGGTGTCTCTTTAACGGACAAAAAGGAATTGCATGTGGAAACACAAGGTTTTGGCCATTTTATGTTTTGGACGGAAGTGCCCAATATGGTATGTATGGAGCCCATATCCTTTTATCCCTATACTGTGGCTCAAAAGGATTTGCACGAAGGGTTTGAGGTTCTCGGGGAAGGGGAAAGAAGGTTTGATGTTTTTATTCGACCCGTATGATAGCGGAAATCCTAAACCAAAGTTATGGATACCTCTTTGAACCCGAATTGCTCCGGGAAATCAAGGAAGTTGCGGTATATCGAAGTGTAGACCAAGGTGACATCCTAATGGATCTGGGACAAGCCATTACCCATATGCCCCTTTTGCTTAATGGGGCCATAAAGATTTTACGGGAAGATGCCAAGGGCGATGAACTGGTACTCTATTATATTGAACGGGGCGATACCTGTACCTTGACTTTTTCCTGTTGTATGGGCAACAGCCGTAGCGAGATCCGTGCAACCGCCGAAACGGACACGGAACTTTTGATGATACCTGTTGCGTACATGGAACTTTGGATGGGCAAATACAACTCATGGCGTACCTATATTCTGGATAGCTATCACACTCGGGTAAAGGAACTCTTGGAAACCGTGGATACCCTAGCCTTTATGCGTATGGACGAACGTTTGTTAAAGCATCTAAGGGACAAGGCCAAGGTAAACCGGGACGAGGTCATCGCCACCACACACCAACATATTGCCTATGACCTGAATACCTCGCGTGTTGTGGTTTCCCGTTTGTTGAAAAAACTGGAACGGGAGGGGAAAATACAAATGCACCGGAACCAGATCAAGGTGTTGGAATTGTAACGCGAAATGGGCATTAGGGCTGAATTGATATCAAAGGAATCCGAAGAATACCCATCAGGTCTTGGTAGCTTTACAAGACGTATAAAAACGATCCGAAGGTGCTTTAATTTTTAATAAATGGAATGCTTTAAATCACGTCAATATGAAATACTATCTTTCCTTAATTTGCCTTACCGTATTCCTAAATGCGAAAGCCCAAAAATCCTCTGAGATGTCCCCATCCTATGCCACTATACCTGAAGCGCCGAAGACCTTAGGTGCGGGAGCGGTTATGTCCCGTATGATCGACGGCCTGGGCTTTCGGTACTACTGGTCTACGCAAGGCCTATCGGAAAATGAATTGAACTACGAACCTGGAGGGGATGCCCGTACCATTGCACAAACCATGGATCACGTTTTGCAGCTTACCCAGGTTGTATTGATGTTTGCACAAAAGGAAGCGGGAAAAACGGAAAGACCGGAAAAGGACACTATTCATACACGGGAAGCTACCTTGGCAAACTTGGCCAAAGCCAGTGCGCTGTTCAGGGCCATGGACGATGCCTCCTTTACCGGAAAAACCGAAAGCGTATCGGAACTGACCTTTTGGAATTATATCAATGGCCCTATCGCGGATGCCCTGTGGCACACGGGGCAAATTACCATGTTACGCCGTATGGCGGGCAACCCGATCCGTCCCAATCTCAACTTTTTTAAGGGAACCACAAGGGACTAAGGACACCGTTTCAAGAGTTGGAAGGGTTGCGACGCCCTGGTCAAATACCTTTTTTGTACTTTGTGCAGCGTCCCGCTAAGCTTGCTATGCGTTTTTTAGTACACTTTCTTTCTTTGGTTCTGCTGTCCCCGCTCTTCCTGTGCTGTAATCGAGAAAGGATGGTAAAGCGACAAACCAAGGATACGCCCCGTGCGGTGGTTCGTTTCGCCGCCTTACCGGAAACCGTTAAGTCCCCAAAAACCAATCCGGCCACCCCAGAAAAGGAAGCCTTGGGAAAATTGCTCTTTTATGACCCAATCCTGTCTGGGAACAAAGATGTCGCTTGTGCCAGCTGCCATCATCCCAGTACGGGGTATGCGGAGTTTTTGGATATTTCCCTAGGGGCCAATGCCCACGGGTTGGGTAGTAAAAGGCGTTTTAACGAACCCAATGATATTCCCTTTGTAAAACGCAATGCACAGACCATAATCAATACTGCCTTTAATGGGATGAACGCCTTTAATAGGTACAGTCCCAAGGATGCCCCTATGTTTTGGGATGATCGGAGTGCCGGTTTGGAAGCACAGGCCCTGGAACCTATAAAAGCGTTTGAGGAAATGCGTGGTCATGGGCACACAGAGGAAGGCATCCTTACCGCGGTGGTGGAGCGCTTAAGGCAAATACCGAAATATAGGGAGTTGTTCGCAGAGGCATTCCAAGGTGAGGAACCGGTGAACGCGGCGAATCTGGGTAAGGCTATTGCCGCCTTTGAGCGGACCTTGGTGACCAATAACTCCCGTTTTGATCGCTATATGCGGGGGGAAACGGACGCCATTCTTATTTCCGAAAAAGACGGTTTTGAGCTGTTTAAAAGCGTAGGCTGTGCCAATTGTCACAACGGCCCCATGTTCTCGGATTACAAGCCCCATGTTTTGGGTGTCCCTGAAAATGGAAAATTAGATCTGCCGGACAGGGGTTTGGCCGATAGTTTTGCGTTTAGGACTCCTACATTACGCAACCTAAGGTTTACCGCGCCCTATATGCATAATGGAAGTTTGGGAACCTTACGGCGGGTATTGGAGTTTTATGAGGATATTGCCCATGGCAAGCAGCGCAACCCACACGTGCCCAAGGAACGTTTTGACCCGTTCGTACGGGAGTTGGACCTCAGTGTCAAGGAAATGTCCCTTATCATTTCTTTCTTGAATACCCTGAACGACGAAAGTTTTGATCGCGATATTCCAGAATCCGTACCCAGCGGACTGCCTGTAGGAGGGAACATCAATTAAAGGGGTATTTCACAAAAGAAATCCATCCATTCTCCAATGGACAGGGATCCTTCGATTAAGAAGTTCCCCCATTGGTCTTATATCTGGCATCTGTCCTCCAACAGGTAACCCCCGTTACAGAAGTATCCATAAAATATGGATATTTTTGGCCTATGGAACAGTTTTTTCCCTTTCTAGAATGGGCAAGGCGTTATAAAAAAGCTTGGTTCTCCCAGGATATTGTAGCCGGCTTCACTGTGGGCATTGTTCTTGTGCCCCAGGGAATGGCCTATGCCATGATTGCGGGTCTTCCCCCGGTTTATGGGCTTTACGCGGCTTTGGTGCCCGTATTGGTCTATGCGTTTTTGGGTACTTCGCGGCAGTTAAGTGTGGGTCCGGTGGCCTTGGATTCCTTGTTGGTGGCCGCAGGTCTTGGCACCTTGGCCCTTGAGGGCGTGGAGGCATATGCGGCTATGGCCGTTTTCCTGGCTTTTTTTGTGGGTGTTGTTCAATGGGTATTGGGCGTGTTCCGCTTGGGCTTTTTGGTGAATTTCCTTTCCAGGCCGGTCATCTCGGGTTTTACCTCTGCCGCGGCCGTTATCATTATTTTTAGTCAATTAAAACACCTATTGGGTTTGGATGTCCCCAATAGCAGTCATGTGCAAGAATTGGTGGTTCCTTTGTGGAACAGTTTGGAACGGCTTAATGCTTGGGACTTGATTATTGGATTAGCGGGAATAATACTACTGTTGCTGTTCAGAAAGTGGAACCGAAAATTTCCGGCTATCCTTTTAGTAGTGGTCTTGGGCATTTTGGCGGTTTACCTGGGTAATCTGGAATTACAAGGAGTGCATGTTGTAGGACGTATTCCCAAAGGACTGCCCATTTTTACCATTCCAGGGATCAGTTGGGCAAACGCCCTGCACGTATGGCCCATTGCCCTTACTTTGGCCCTGGTGGGGTATATGGAGACCATTTCCATTGGCAAGTCCCTGGAGGAAAAGGATGGACGGGAAACGGTAAGGCCCAACCAGGAGTTGATAGCTTTGGGGTGGGCCAATATTTTAGGGTCTTTGTTCCGGTCTTATCCCATAACGGGAAGTTTTTCACGTTCTGCGGTAAACCTGTCCGCGGGGGGGCGTACCAATCTGGCTTCTGTTTTTAGTGTAATCCTGGTGGTCTTGGCCTTAGTATTCCTTACGCCGGTATTGTATTATTTGCCCAAGGCCATTTTGGCCAGTATTATTATGGTTTCCGTCTTTGGCCTCATTGACCTTGCCTATCCCAAAAAACTTTGGCACTATCGGAAGGACGAATTTGGCATTTTGATGGTTGCCTTTTGCGTAACCCTGTTCATCGGGATTCCACAAGGCATTTTGGTAGGGGTACTGTTTTCATTGATTTTGATGGTCTATAAAAGCTCCAAACCCCATTTTGCCGTTTTGGGGCGAATCAAGGGTTCCGATTACTATCGGAATACAGATCGCTTTGCCCAGGAGATCGAGGTGCGCCCGGAGTTGTTGATCGTTCGGTTTGATGCTCCCCTGTATTTTGGCAACAAGGAGTATTTTAAAAGGCGGTTGCGGGCGGAGATTCAAAAAAAAACTCCCGGTCTTAGGGCCGTTATCCTTAATGCGGAGTCCGTTAATTACATCGATTCTTCGGCCACCCAAATGCTTGTTCGCCTTATCGATGAGCTTCATACGGATAACATCAAGTTTTACATGGCCCGGGCCACTGGCCCCACGCGCGATGCTATTTTCAGTAGTGGGATAATAGAAGTCCTGGAAAGGGAATATCTCTTTGCAAGGACCACGGAGGCAGTACGGCATTTTGATGGGGACACCGTTTCCACGGCCTTGGAGGAGCGGGTGGCCTATGAGAATCGCACAAAGCGTAACGCAGGTTACAAAAAGTGAGACGTTATTCGCCTACTTTTGTTTAGAGCCTGTTTAAATTTTGTTTTTGGAATCCCGCCTTGCCGTCGAGGCAGGTTGCTGTAGGCCATTTTTTTGCCTCCCTATAGCTATCGGGAGAGGCTTTAAAAGCGGAGTTTGGCAGTGCCAGAATGCACATTTTGTAACAGGGCCGACTGAAAAGACCAAATCATTGGCCTTTAAACGAGGAGCCAGATGCGGCGATGGCCGCGAAAAGGGCCATAACAAAACTTGAGGATAAAAGGTAAACAGGCTCTTAGAGAAAGTATTGAAAAGGAGAATGTTTCCAGATATAAAATAAATTGATTGTGAAAATAGAACAGATGTATACCGGATGCCTGGCCCAGGGGGCCTACTATATTGAAAGTGAGGGCGAAGTGGCCATAATTGATCCCTTAAGGGAGGTAGCCCCCTATATGCGCAGGGCCAAGGAGGACAAGGCTACGATAAAGTATATTTTTGAGACCCACTTTCATGCCGATTTCGTAAGCGGACATGTAACCTTATCCAAGGAATCCGGGGCCCCAATTGTCTATGGCCCTACCGCCCAACCTTCCTTTGGGGCCATTATTGCGGAAGATGGACAGGAGTTTCCTTTAGGAAAGTTGACCCTAAAAGCCCTACATACCCCTGGACACACTATGGAAAGCACTACCTATCTCTTAAGGGATGAAAGTGGACGGGATTATGCCATTTTTTCAGGGGATACCTTGTTTCTGGGCGATGTGGGTCGCCCGGATTTGGCCCAAAAGGCGGCCAATATGACACAGGAAGATTTGGCGGGCCTATTGTTTGATAGTCTCAGGGAAAAGATAATGCCCTTGGCCGATGAAGTTGTTGTATATCCGGCCCACGGCGCGGGATCCGCTTGCGGTAAAAACATGATGAAGGAAACCGTGGATACCTTGGGCAATCAGAAAAAAACAAACTATGCCCTTAGGGCGAACATGACCAGAGCGGAATTTATCCGTGAAGTTACCGAAGGGCTCACCCCGCCACCCAAGTACTTTCCCTTGAACGTGAAGATGAACAAGGAAGGGTATGAGGATATCGATGCGGTTTTGGAACGGGGCACCCGTGCCCTTGAACCCCATGTTTTTGAGCATATGGCCAACGAAACCGGCGCCATAGTATTGGATGTACGAAAACAGGGCGAATTTGCCGCGGGGCATATTCCACGATCCATATTCATCGGACTGCACGGGGATTTTGCCCCCTGGGTAGGTGCCTTGATCGCAGATACGGAGCTACCTATTCTCCTGGTAACCCCGTTGGGCAAAGAAGAGGAAACCGTTACCCGCCTGTCCCGTGTAGGTTTCGATAGGACCTTGGGGTATCTACAAGGCGGCTTTGAGGCCTGGCAAAAGGCCGGAAAGGAGTGGGATATGGTGACCACCATGCACGCGGAGGAATTGGTAGACGATATCGACGCCCAAAGGTATCCTGTTTTTGACGTACGGCGGGATGGGGAATATGCCTCCGAACATGTTGTGAATGCCCAAAGTACGCCCTTGGACTATATCAATGATCATATGGCGCAATTTCCCCAGGACCAAACCTTTTATGTGCATTGCGCGGGTGGTTACCGTTCCATGATTGCTGCGTCCATACTAAAAAGCAGGGGAATCCATAACCTTATCGACGTAGGCGGCGGTTTTGGATCCCTTAAAGCGGCTGGGGCCAAGGTCACGGACTTTGCTTGCCCCAGTACCCAATAGGCGCTTGATCCGGAGACCTGTTGGGCCTGTGCCAAGAATTGGCATCCGTACCTGACAGGTCTGTAGCGGGAAGTGGTGGCTAACCTGATAACCGGCATTGTTGCGTAATTTGCTTTTAACGAAAGGAAAGGTCTTTCTGGGGTATATAGGGTTTGCATAACAGTTTCCCCTACGCCATAGGGGGGAGGATTAAGGGAGGTGTTGTTTTAAAAGTAGTATCAACCACATGTGGTTATTTGTTTAATTCGATTTTATTGGTCGAGTTGAATGCTTGCCCCGGTACCCCAATAGGATTGTCCTTTTGCTGCCCACTTAACTTTGATGCATTTAACGAAATTTATATATTCTCCGCGGTTCATTTGATTTTCAGGAAAATCGGAGTGCACAACAGAAGATTAAAAAGAGCATTTAGATAAGCTGTATTGGCACAGAAATTAACAAAAGATGTTGATAGGGAAAAGAAAATGGACGAGCTACTTTTTTTGGATAGTAATGATAATATTCATTTTTATGAATATTATCGCCATTTTCCATTCCTATAGGTTTACCCACTTTGCAGACGGAGGAACGGAAAAGACCAAATCACCTAGCGAACTAAGCACATTACAAAAAATAAAGACGTTGGCCTTTGGTGTCAGCAATCCAAGGCC
>JBCCZF010000004.1:0-17521 GCA_039188035.1 Bacteroidota bacterium
CTAGTATTGTCCCTCGTTATACAAGCACAAGAGTATGCGGACAAATCCTATGTACAGGATTTTGCCGAAAAACATGTGTTGGGCGATGCTGTTGAAGGAACGCTGCTACGCGTGGAGAGCGACAGGAACAAGGCGATAAAAGCACTTTCTTCCAACGGTCTTTTAAATGCCTATGACAAGGAACTCCTGCCGGATCTGCAATACAGACCCTTGACAGATATGCATCTTGTTGCTTTGGATACCTACCGGGGACAATTTTTCTATCTTACGGACACTTCCGTGCTTAGCAATGCCTTTGGAGGGAAGTTTGAAGTGGAACACCAACTGGGCGCTCCTACCCATTTTGCCATCGGGGACGATTTTTTGGTTTTGGTGGCCTCCGCCAACCAAATGGGCTTGTTCCATCAAGGAAAGCGGATTTGGAATACGGAACAACAAGGATTGGAACCCAAAACAATCCTTTTTGACAAAACCAACAATAGATTTCTGGTACTGGGTGCAGATGCGGTTTACGGCCTTTCGATAACAACGCCCAAACTGCAAAAGCTGTACACTGGTTCCAATCTAACGGCTATGGCCATGCTTGATGGCGATGTGGTTATGGGCACTACCAATGGCGTAATCCGGCTTTCAGGAGCTACTTTTCAGGAAAAGGAACGCAATCAAAACCTGCCCTGGACAAGTATTACTGCCCTGGCCAACATCCGTGGTGAACTCTGGTTCGGTTCTACCAAGGGGGCTTTTAAACTTCGTGATGATGGCAAGTATGCCTATTACGCCTCAAAGCGATGGTTGGTGGACGACCATGTGGTGGACATTGCCCCAGGCCCGGACAATAGTGTCCTGGTACTGACCAAGAAAGGCTTGTCCCAAATCAATTTTGTGGAAATGACCCTTTCCGAAAAAGCCGATTATTTTCAGGAGATACAGCGTTTGCGGCATATTCGCTATGGCATGACGGCCAATCTTTCCCTAAAGGAGCCCGGCGATGTTTCCACTGGATTTTATCGGGATACCGATAACGATGGCCTATGGACGTCCATGTATCTGGCCGGTGAACTCTTCCGCTATGCCGTAACCAAGGAGGAAGATGCCAAGCAGAACGCTTATGAGGCTTTTGAGGCCATGGAACGCATGACGGATATTACCCCTATGCAGGGTTTCCCGGCTAGATCCTATGAACGCGATGGCTATGAAGTAGGGCTGCATGCCAATGGATTTTCCGAAGAATGGTACAAAAAGCACCTTGCTGAGCACGGAAGAATATGGCGCCCTACCGATGACGGGAAATGGCGTTGGAAATCCACCACGAGCAGCGATGAATCCTGTGGCCATTTTTTTGCATACGCCCTTTTTGCCGAATTGGCCCCGGATCAAGAATGGAGAGATCGGGCCATACACCAGATCAAGATTCAAATGGACCATATCATGGACAATAATTGGTATCTGGTGGATTGGAACGGGGAACCTACGGCTTGGGGACGTTGGAATCCCAAATATGTGAATAGCTTTCCCATTAATGTAGGGGATCGACGCTTAAATTCCACACTTATACTTGCCTTTTTGCAAACGGCCTATCGTTTTACACAGGATGAAAAATACAAAAAGGCGGCAAACAAATTGATCAAAAGGCATGGCTATGATGAAAATGCCAATCGTTCGGCCACCGTAATCGGTTATGTGGAAGGGGAGGACTTAAGTACTACCTGGAACCATTCCGATGACGAAATGTATTTTTTGACGGTTCCCGCTTTTGTCAACTACGCCTTTACGGAAACCCAAAAACAAAATCACTTTAAGGCGGTCAAGAGCCATTGGGAAATTGAACGATCGGAAAAGAACCCCCTTTGGAACTACCTTTTCGCCCTGGTAGGGGGCAAGCCTATCGATAGTGAGGCCTCGGCCTGGTGGTTACGGGAGTTCCCTATGGATTTAATCGATTGGAAAGTGGATAACAGTCAGCGTAAGGATTTGGTCAAGATTGCCCCAAATTTTAGAAGGCAGACCTATTCCGAGGTACTGCCAGGGGACGAAAGGCCACTGCACAAACATAATGGGGCCTATAGAAACAATGGGGGGAGCGACGGAAGCGTGGAATATGCGCCCTACATTTATTTATTGCCCTATTGGGCGGGGCGCTATGTGGGGGCCATAAGTGCTCCGGAAACGTCTGTGCCTTTTTCGTCAAAATAAGGTTACAGGGTATTGTTTCGGTCTATGCTGGATATCGGGGCGACTTTTTGAGGAGTGCTAGGAAAGGGTGTACGACAAATTTCCAAATTCCGATTTTCGACCTCCCTTAATCCCTCCAAAGGAGGGAAACTCCTCCCCTTTGGGGAGGTTGGGTGGGGTCTTTTCATTGGAAATAATGGCCGAAAAAAAACGATTTGACCCAAAACAGGAAATTTGTAGTACACCCCTTGCAAATCCTTAACACCCAATGGCGGGCGAAATCGGTATCTTAGCGGATTATAGTGATTGTGATTCCATGAAAAACCGCTTTTTTACCGTTTTCTGTTTTGTGCTTTTTGCTTTTGGATCCTGCCAAGAGAATCCCGGAAGGCCCTTGGATACCCAACATGCGTTTACCAATGCGCTTATCAAGGAGACCAGTCCCTACCTTCTTCAACACGCCCATAATCCCGTGGATTGGCGGCCATGGGGTTCCAAGGCCCTAGATCTGGCCAAGGAGCAGGATAAATTGCTGTTGATCAGTATAGGATATTCCTCATGTCATTGGTGCCACGTAATGGAGGAGGAAACCTTTGAGGATGAGCGGGTGGCCCAGATTATGAACCAGGACTTCATAAGCATTAAAGTAGATAGGGAGGAACGGCCGGATGTAGATACAATTTATCAGACCTTTGCCCAATTGACCGATAGTAATACAGGATGGCCCCTAAACATTATTGCACTTCCCAATGGAAAACCGCTCTATGGAAATACCTATCATACCAAGGCACAATGGATGCAGGTACTTTCCAAGATAAGCGACCTTTATAGGAACAATCCGGAAAAGGCTGCGGAATATGCGGATATGGTGGCCCAAGGTATTCAGGATGTGAACAAGATCCAACCTTCCGATGATTTTGAAATCCTTAACAAGGCAACTTTGAAGGAAAGCGTGGATACCTGGAAACCCAATTGGGATTTGGAATGGGGCGGAGACAAAGGCCGTCAAAAATTCTTGATTCCCGGGAACATGGATTTTCTGATGGACTACGCCGGCCTTACGGGGGACACCCTGGCCAGGACACATGTTAAGAACACTTTGGACAAGACCATTTTAGGTGGAATATATGATCCGATAGAAGGTGGATTTTTTCGCTACAGTACGGATCCCGAGTGGAAAGTACCGCATTTTGAAAAGATGTTGTACGATAATGCACAGGCATTAAGCCTCTTTTCCAAAGCGTATGCGATTTATGATGATATGGGGTATCGCGATATCGTACAACGAACAAAAGACTTTCTCCAAAGTAGGATGAGGCATCCGGGAGGAGCCTATTATGCGGCGATGGATGCGGATAGTGAGGGAAAGGAAGGCAAGTACTATGTTTGGAGCGAAGAAGAATTGAAGTCCCTTCTAGGGGGCGATTTTGAACTTTTTGCCAAATACTACAACATCAACAAAGAAGCGATTTGGGAGAAGGAGGCGTATGTGCTGCACAAGTTGATGCCCGATGCCGATTTTTGCAAAGTGAACAAGATTGTCCCCAGCGACTTAAACGTCAAGAAGAAAAGTTGGCGAAAACAACTTTTGGACGCCCGCTTAAAACGGGTAGCACCTCTATTGGACGATAAGATCATTACTTCCTGGAATGCACTTTTGATCAACGGTTTTGTGGATGCCTATACGGCCTTTGGGCAAAAAGAAGACCTGCAAGAGGCCCAGGCCATTTTCACTTTTATACAAAACAACAGCTATCACAATGGGGAATTGATCCATTCCTATAAAAAAGGGGGAAGGCAGGTTCCCGGGTTTTTGGACGACTATGCCTTTATGGCCGATGCCTCCCTAAAGTTGTATGAAGTTACTATGGATATATCCTATCTAGAATTTGCCCAGGAGGTGACAAAGACCGCTATAACCCTCTTTTCGGACGAAGCTTCCGGCATGTTCCGTTATAAGAAAAATCAGGATCTTATCGCCAAAATACTAAAAACGAACGATGGTAAACTCGCCTCTCCCAATGCCATGATGGCGCATAATCTATTTCGTTTAGGGCATATCAATTATGATACTGATTTTCTGAAGAGATCAAAAACCATGCTCTCTACCATGATACCGGCAGTGTTGGAAAGTGCCCCGGGATATGCCAAATGGAATACCTTGCTGTTGCATACCTCCCATCCGTATTACGAGATTGCCGTAGTAGGGGGTAATGCCATGGCCCTGGTCAAGGAGCTTAACACACGTTTTATTCCAAATACTTTGGTGGTGGGGAGCCCTGTAGCGAGTTCCCTTCCCCTTTTTGAGTACCGGTACGTAGATGATGAAACATCTATTTTTGTATGCCAGAACGGGAGTTGCAAATTACCCGTGGAAACCGTTCAGGAGGCTCTTCTGCAGTTGGGCCTGCCATACGGTATTCCGCAGTCTCCCTAAAAAGACAACGCCTGGAAAGAAACCGGGCGTTGTTGGAAAACCAAAAAAACAACAAACTAATAGAATATTCTAATAGAATCCTTGGTTGTGTTCTATTAGGTTTAGTATATTTTCTACCGATGCATTGGTGCTATACTTGTCCTGAGGGGTGTTTTTGCAATAGTCCAATAAGATGTCCAGGGTTGTTGTGGCCACGTGCATCCGGGTATCCGAAGAGGCATAGTATATGAACACTTTACCATCCTGGTCGGCAATCCATCCGTTGCAGAACAGTACATTGCCCACATCCCCAAAAATCTCATCGTCGTTGGGGGCCATAAAATACCCGCCAGGTCTATAGATTACCTTGGTAATATCGTCTAAGTCCGTCATAAACATGTAAAGTACGTAGCGAAGTCCCGCGGCGGTATTTCGTACCCCATGGGCCAAATGTAGCCACCCTTCCCCGGTCCTTAAGGGAGAGGGCCCCTGTCCATTTTTAAGCTCATAGACCGTGTGGTATTGCTTGTTGTTTATGATTACCTCGTCCCGAACCTGTGGATTTTTCATATCCTTGATGTAGCCAAGCCCGATTCCGCCCCCGGATCCGGTCTCTATAAAGCCATCCTGAGGCCTAGTGTATATGGCGTATTTGCCGTGGACAAATTCCGGGTGAAGGGTAACGTTGCGCTGTTGCCTGGATTTGGAAATAAGATCTGGCAACCTTTCCCAATTTTGCAAATCTCTAGTACGCATAATCCCCGCGTTGGCAACAGCGGCGGAGGTATTGTCCTTGGGTGCCTCCGGGTCTTTTCGTTCCGTACAGAAAATCCCGTATACAAAACCGTCCTCATGTTGTACAAGACGAACGTCGTATGCGTTGATGTCCGGATCCTGGTTCTGGGGAAGCAAAAAGGGCTTGTCCCAAAACACAAAATTATCCAGACCGTTATCGCTTTCGGCAAAGGCAAAAAAGGATTTTCGGTCATTGCCCTCCACCCGTACCATTAAGAGGTATTTGCCCTTCCATTTTATGGCGCCCGCATTAAAGGCGGCATTTACGCCTATGCGCTCCAAGCCATTGGGATTGGTCTTTGGGTTTAGGTCATAGCGCCAATGCAAAGGGGTATGGGCCGCAGTTATTATAGGATTCTTATACCGATGGAATACCCCATTATTTTCTGGCAAGGGAATGTTTTTCCTTTCCAGGAGATTTTTATGGCCCTTTTTTAGCAGGTCGTAATTCTTGATTTTCGATATACGGTTTGTGCTTAGCATTTAAGATTCGGTATTAAAGTTGCTGATCCAGGTTATCCCACCAATATCGTTTTAGCGCTATGCCACATACCAAAAGTATGCCCAGGCATATCCCCAATGCGGAATATTCCCTAAGAATTAGATAGAGGGGAATTAGTACCAATAAGGTTTGCGCTATGGTACCAACAAAAATGTTGAACATGTCCTGTTTGAAAAATGTATTCTTTTTGAAATCGGGATCGTTTGCCAGTACTTTCTCGGCGATAGGCTTCCAGAAACCCCAGGGACGTGTTTTTTTATAAAACGCCATGAGCCGGGCTTCCTCGGTGGGAGGGGCCGTATACGTTCCCAGAATGCAACCAATGCCCGTGATCAAAAGCAATAACGGGAAGAGGTATAACTCCAGGGTCTGCTGGAAGACCAAGGGAAACAAAATAGCCGGGATCAAGCCCGAGAGCATGCCCCAAAAATAGCCCTCGCCATTAAAGCGCCACCAATGCCATTTTAGAATATTGGAAACAATATATCCCCCAAAAAGGGCGGACACGATCCATTGCAATACCGAATTCACATCCTTTACGAAGAAACCGAGCACAATGCTTATGATCACGACCAGGATTCCACTGGTATAGTTCATGCGGCTTATCTGTTTGGGTTGGGCGTTCTTTTTGTATCTAAGGAAGATGTCGTTGACTAAATACGCCTGGGCTGCGTTGAGCGTTCCGGCAAAGGTGCTCATAAAGGCCGCCAGAAGACCCGCCAAGAGCAGGCCCATCAATCCCACAGGAACAAATTGATTAATGGCCGAGGGTAGTATTTGTTCAAAATCGATGATTCCCGCCCGCTCCAGGTCCAACTGGTCGTAAAAGAGTAACCCCAATACCCCAAACCCCCCAATCATAAGATAACGTGTTGGCATAAGGGCCAAAGAAACAAAACCACTCATTTTGGCCGCTTCCTTGGGCGACTTGGTAGAAAGGATTTTTTGCATGTCGTAGTTGGGTGCCGGGCCGGCGATGCTGGCAAGTATTCCCTTAAAGAGGCAGAGCATAAAGAAAATACCAAAAAGGGAAAAGCCATCAGAGGCTATCTTATCGTTTACCTCGGAAATGATTCCCGTCCAATCAATATCCAGGTGCCAACCGAAAAACGGATCCATCCAGCCCTCAGGTACCGTTAGGGAGTGTTCACCCATGGCAATCCAGGCAATAACGGCGATAGCCACGGCGGAAACGGTCATAATGGTAAACTGGAGCAGATCGGCCCATACAATACCCGACATCCCACCCAAAACGGAGTAGAACACCGCAAAGACCGTAAAGATAGTACCGTAGAAATGCGGTACAAATTGGGGCGAGATCGTAAAAGGTATATAGGGACTTACCGTTTCCCAGGGAATAAAAATCTCTACAAATTTACCAAGTCCAATAAAACCATAGGCTAAAAAACCAAGACAGCTCACAATGGCAAAAACTACCACCACGGTATGGGACCAAGTACCGCCTTTTCCTTGCCCAAACCGGAAGAATATCCATTCCGCCCCTGTGGTAACATTGGACCGTCTTAACCAGGCCGAGAGATAGACCATTAAAAACACCTGGTTGAAAACGGGCCATAGCCAAGGAATCCATATACTTTTTAGGCCGTATACAAAAGTCAGCGTTACCAACCACATGGTTCCCGAGATGTCGAACATGCCCGAAGCATTGGATAACCCAAGCATATACCATGGAAGGGATTTTCCCCCTAATAAATAATCGTCCTTACTACGGCGGGCTTTTTTACGGAGTACTAAACCAATAATAACGGTAGCGAGAAGGTAGGTGACAATAATGGCAATATCTATGCCTTGTAACATGTTTTAGAGCGATTTTATAGAAAGAATATGGATTAGGGAAAGATTTAAAACCCTTTCCCGAGGCCGTTTTTTTAAATATTGACAATATCCGACCATATATTTATAGATTTTATAATTTCAAATCTAAATTTATTGTTAATATTGCACTAGTAGGATTTTATCATTTCAACATCCTAATACGGCAAAATAAATAGTCACTTTTGGAAATCCTAAAAAAAATACACCGAGAGATAACCCCTCTGTCCAGTGTGGACAGCTTCCTGGTTTTTGACCGATCCAAGGATTTTTTTGATTTTCCAATTCATTTTCACCCAGAAATGGAACTCAACTTCATTTCTGGCGGAAAGGGGGTTCGGCGTATCGTTGGGGATAGTATTGAGGAAATCGAAGATTTGGAACTGGTGCTTCTCGGATCTAGTCTATATCATGGCTGGGAACAGCATAACTGTCAGGCAAAGAATATACATGAGGTTACCATACAGTTCCATGAAGATCTTTTTGACAAGGCTTTTTTACGGAGGAGTATCATGAAACCCTTAAAGGATATGTTTGATCGCTCCTTGCACGGGATTCTGTTTTCGAAGGAGACCACCCGGACCATTGCCCCCAGGATTACGAAGGTCTCTAAGTTGGGGGGAATCGATTATTTTCTGGAATTACTATCCATTTTATACGATTTGGCCAATTCCAGGAACCAACGCCTGTTGTCGTCCTCCACCATACATTTGGAGAATTTTGAGAATAGTGATAAGATCAAGCAGTTGTATGAATTCATCCAGGAAAACTACGCATCCAGGATAACCTTGTCAGAAGTCTCGGAATTACTGAATATGAGTAACGTCTCCTTTAACCGATTTATCAAAAAACGCACCGGTAAGACCTTTGTAGAGTACCTCAACGATGTCCGTATCGGATATGCTTCCAGGTGGCTTATTGAAAAAGACCTTAGCATTTCGGAAATTGCTTTTATGTGCGGTTTTAACAGTATTGCCAATTTTAATAGGGTATTTCGAAAGAGCAAGGGGCGGACCCCTACACAGTATCGCCAGGACTTCTCTGGAATTAAACGAGTACTTTAAAACGTAGCACTATTGTGGGATTAACCTGGGACGAGAAAGCATTTTATATGCAAAACGGATATCTGTTGCCAGGGCGAACGCTGTTGCCAAAGGATAAATTTAAGGCCCTTTGCAATATTTTTGAAGAACATCTGGCTTCCCAGGATAAGCAAATGGATACTCCCCATTTTAGGGACGAACGATTGTTTCCCTTTTTGATGTCCGATGAAGTGCTCACCGTGGTAGCGGATATCATTGGACCCAATATTGGTCTATGGAGTAGCCATTTTATTTGTAAAGAACCAAAACTGGGGAAAAGGACGCCTTGGCACGAGGATAGTGCCTATTGGCAGGGAAGATTTGATACCTTTGATAAGGTAGTTACCTTATGGCTTGCCATTGACGAATCTACCTTGGAGAACGGTTGTATGGGTGTTGTGCCTGGATCACATACCAATGGTTTTTCCGAATATGGTGACGTGGACGGGGAGAAAGCCATTTTTGATTCGGAAATAAAGACCCATGTGAACGAGGCCGATGTGGTATGGTTCCAGTTGCCGAAAAACACCTATTCCTTGCACGATTCCCGAATTATCCATGGGGCCAATGCCAATACCAGTGCAAAGAGAAGAACCGGGTATACCATGCGGTATTTTAGTGCCGATTTGCGGTTGAACCGGAATCACCCAGGAAACAAGGGCCATAAAATTTATCATTGCCGAGGAATAAATAGAGGAGATAACCCCCTGATTTACTTGTGAACCAAGCCACCCTATGGTAATCTATCGTTTTTTGTCGTTTTCTTCAAATTTTTCATCAAACCCTTGGGGGGTATCCCTACTCCGGGGAAAAAGCGTAACTTATCGCTCAGGAAGGATGGTTCCGGTACATTTTCATCAATCAACAAGTTCCATTCGTAAACCAAGCAATCGCATTTTGTTTTATGACGCAGATTAAGGAATCCCCAGAGGTGTATGACGTAATAATTGTTGGTTCCGGGGCAGGTGGCGGTATGGCCACAAAACAACTGGCCGATGCCGGTCTTAATGTCGCCGTTGTTGAGGCAGGCCCCTATTTTGATCCCGCCGATCCAAAGACCAGGACGCAGTTAAAATGGCCCTATGAATCCCCCAGAAGGGGTGCAGGCACGGACAGGGCTTTCGGGGAATGGGACATGGCCTATGGAGGATGGGAGATTGAAGGGGAACCCTATACCCATACCAAAGGCACGGAATTCCACTGGTTCCGATCCCATATGCTAGGGGGGCGTACCAACCATTGGGGGCGCATTTCCTTACGATTTGGCCCAAAGGACTTTAAAGGGAAGACCCGTGATGGCCACGGGGAGGATTGGCCTATTGGTTATGGGGACGTGAAGCCTTACTATGACAAAGTGGACAAGTTGATAGGGGTCTTTGGAACCAATGAAGGGCTGGAGGACGATCCGGATGGCTTTTTTCTCCCTCCGCCCAAACCTCGATTACATGAACTTTTTTACATCCAGGGTGCAAAAAAAAGCGGGGTTCCCGTATATCCTTCCCGCATGTCCATGCTTACCAAAAGAATCAACGAGGAACGCGGCATTTGCTTTTACTGTGGGCAATGCGGCCGTTCTTGTTCCGTTTATGCGGATTTCTCCTCGGGGAGCTGCCTTATTTTCCCTGCCCAGAAGAATGGAGGTAGGATAAAACTCTTCGTAAATTCCGTAGTGCGAGAGGTTACCACGGATATGGAAGGAAAGGCCACTGGCGTTTCCTATATTAACAAGGAGGATAGGAAGGAATACAAGCTAATGGGCAAGGTGGTGGTCCTGGCTGCATCGGCCTGTAGTTCTGCCCGTATCCTTTTGAACAGTAAAAGCAAGCGACACCCAAATGGCTTGGGCAACAGCAGTAATTTGATCGGGAAGTACCTGCACGATTCCACAGGGTCCAGTAGGGGTGGTTTTGTCCCCGCCTTGATGAACCGAAACGTATCCTACAACGAGGATGGGGTAGGCGGCATGCATGTATATTCCCCCTGGTGGGGCGATAATTCCAGGCTTGATTTTCCAAGGGGCTACCATATTGAGGTTTGGGGCGGTATGGGACAACCAAATTATGGCTTTGCCATGAATCCCAACGAGTTCAACAAGTTTTTTGGACTTCCCGTGGGGGGGTATGGGGATTCCCTTAGGGATGATGTAAAAAAGTATTACGGTGCCGTTGTTGGAATGGCCGGCCGTGGGGAGGGCATTGCAAGAAAGGAGAATTATTGTGAAATTGATCCTACCACCGTAGATCGGTTTGGTATTCCGGTATTAAAGTTCAATTACCAATGGTCCGACTTTGAGATTAAACAAGCCAAGCATATGCAGGATACCTTTGAGGAGATTATCCATAACATGGGTGGAGAACCTTTAGGGGATAAACCAGGGAAAGATCGTAAATACGGTTTGGAGGCCCCGGGAAAGATTATACATGAAGTAGGTACGACTCGAATGGGCGACGATCCCAAGAGGTCGGTTACCAACCGATTCCAGCAATTGCACGATGTGGATAATGTCTTTATTGTGGATGCCGGACCATTTGTCTCCCAGGCCGATAAAAATTGTACCTGGACCATTATGGCACTCTCTTGGAGGACCAGTGACTATATCATAGAACAGTTGAAGCAGCGTAACATTTAGTCGTATGGATAGGAGAAAAAGCATACAGACCATGATTCTCGGTGCGGGAGCTTCCGCTATGGCCTTTCACGGCTGTAAAACAGAAGGGACGGAAGTAGTCAATGAGGTGGCCGCCAAGGAAGGGGAATCGTATTTTGGACGTACGCCCGAGGAGCTGGAACGCATAGGAAAGCTCAATGCGGAGACCCTTTTCAACCCTCATGAGATGGAGACCATTACCGTTTTAAGTACCGTGATTTTGCCGCCCAGGGAACCCAATGGAGGGCCCGTAGAAGCTGGGGTGCCAGAATTTATTGAATTTATGGGCAAGGATATCCCGGAAATGCAAAATACCTTATTGGGCGGGTTAATGTGGTTAGATCATACGAGCAATACCCAATTTGGAGCCGAGTTTAAATCGGCCACTTTGGAACAGCAGAAACAGATTTTGGATACCATTTGTTATCACGATTTGGAAACCCCCTTGGAAGAGCAACCCTTGGAAATCCAGTTTTTCTATCTCATGCGTGCCCTTACCATGACGGGATATTATACCTCCAAGCCGGGAATAGCCGATTTGGGTTACAAGGGCAACCAACCGAATGTCTGGGACGGTGTGCCCCAGGATGTTCTTGAGAAACACGGTATGGCCTATGACCCGGAATGGATCGCAAAATGTATAGATCAAAGCAAACGTGGAATCGTGGCGGAATGGGATGAAAATGGGAACTTACTCACTTGAGCCCTGGGCCCCATATGGAGGTTTCCTTATAACTTCCTTCAAGGACAACAAACAAAAGCATAAAGAAGCTACATCGTTACAACCATATGTAGCCGCAGGGGAATGCCCACCTTACTGATAAGGGCAAGATTGTTTTAGTTGTCCAAACCGTTTGTTCTGTAACGGGTGGAGGTTACGTACCACAGCTAATAAAACTAAAAATGAACATATGAAAAAATGGTTTGTTTCTTTAGGGGTCTTTTTTTTAGGGGCATCCCTTTGGGCACAGGAAGTGGGGATTCAACTGTATAGCCTTAGAGATCAATTTAAGGAGGATGTACCCGGAACTTTGCGCCTTATCAGGGACTGGGGGCTTACCAAGATCGAAGGGGGAGGGACCTACGGCCTTCCTTTGGAGGAGTACAAGGAACTTTTGCGAAGCTACAATCTTGAAATGGTGTGCGTAGGGGCCAGCTTTGAGGAACTGGAGAAGGATGTGGACAAGGTTGTGGAAAAGGCCAAGAATTTTGGCGCCAAATATGTGATGTGCGCCTGGGTACCACATGATGATAACAAATGGGATCTAGAGGAGACTGAGCATGCCACAAAGATTTTTAATACGGCGGGAAAAGAACTCAAAAAACACGGATTGGTATTGGCCTATCACCCTCACGGGTACGAATTTAGACCCTGGAAGGATGGAACCTTGTTCGACTATATGGCTCAAAATGCGAAGGATTTTACGTTTGAACTGGATATATACTGGGCCCAGCATGGAGGGGAGGATCCTTTGGCCCTTATGAAAAAGTATCCGGATAAGTTTACCCTACTGCACCTCAAGGACATGGAACATGGCGTTAAGGGGAACAATACGGGTCATGAGGATGTGGAGACCAACGTGGTTTTGGGGCAAGGACAGTTGGACATTGCCGGAATCGTGGCCGAAGCCAAGAAATTGGGCATGGAATATCTCTTTATTGAGGACGAATCTTCACGGGTGGTAGAACAAGTGCCCCAAAGTTTGGCGTATTTGGAACGTCTGGAAAACCCCCAAATCGGGTTGCAAATATATAGCCTGCGCAATGTTTTCCCAAAAGACGTCCCTGGGACTTTTGCCAAAATCAAGCAATGGGGCATTCGCCATTTGGAGGATGGTAATGATGGTACCTATGGCTATTCCATGGAGGAATACAAACAGCTATTGAAGCAGAACGATTTACAGATCGTGAGTGTGAGCGCCCCTTTTGAGGAGTTGCGGGATTCCCCAGGAACGGTTATCGAAAGGGCGAAAGGGTACGGGGCCCAATATGCCGTATGTTTTTGGATACCGCATAAGGATACTCTATTTACGATAAAGGAGACCCAAATGGCCCTGGATGTTTTTAATACTGCTGGAAAACAGTTACAGGAAGCCGGGATAACCTTGGCCTATCATCCCCATGGGTATGAGTTTAGACCACATAAGGGGGAACTACTTATGGACTATATGATCAAAAATTCCGCCTATTTTGATTTTGAAATGGACGTGTATTGGTTTGCCCATCCCGGGGAGGATCCTGTGGAATGGCTTAGGAAATACCCAGAGGAGTTCAAGTTATTGCACGTAAAGGATTGCCAAAAAGGGGTTCAAGGTAATTTAAATGGACGTTCGGATGTGGAGACCAATGTGGTTTTGGGCACAGGCCAAATAGATGTAGGTGCCATTGTTCGGGAAGCTAAAAAAATGGATATTGATTATCTATTTATCGAAGATGAATCCTCGCGGTCAGAGACCCAAATACCCGAAAGTTTTCACTTCCTAAAACAGTTGGAAGGAAAAATAAAATAGTTCAATACCTAAAATGTGTTTGGGATGAAAGGAAGTATTGTTTTTTGTGTTGTTATGACATTAATCTGGGGCTGTGCGGATAAAAAGGAAACCCAAGGAACCGACCGCTCCCAAAAGATGCCCAATATTATCTGGTTGGTGGTAGAAGATCAATCCCCAGAGCGTTTTCCCATGTATGGGGATAGCACTATATCCCTGCCCAATGTGGAGAGTTTGGCTTTGGATGGAATTACCTTTACCAATGCAGTATCCCCCGTTCCGGTCTGTGCCCCAGCGCGAAGTGCCCTTATTACCGGAATGTATCCAACTACCCTGGGGACCCATAATATGCGTACACACGCGGCATGGCGAAAGATAAATGAACCTTTATTGGATAGTTTGATAAGTTACTCGCCCGTTGTTCCCGAGGGGGTGCGTATGTTTCCGGAATACCTACGTGCCAAAGGCTACTACACAGCGAATGGCCCCAAGGAAGACTACAATTTTGCTAAAACCGATGCGGCCTGGGACGAAAGTAGTAATCAAAGGCATTGGCGAAAACGCGAGGAGGGCCAGCCTTTTTTTGCCGTCTTCAACTTTAGTGTTTGTCACGAATCCGGTATTTGGAAATACAATGACAGCACGCTATATGTTTCTCCGGAGGATGTCTGGGTACCCCCTTATTTTCCGGATACCAAAGTGGTGCGGCATGATATAGCCGTAAACTATAGTAACTTAAAACGCATGGACGATCAGGTTGGGGAAGTGCTCAAGGAACTTAAGGAAGACGGACTTTACGAGAACAGTATCATTTTCTTTTATGGAGATCATGGTGGGCCGTTCCCGAGGCACAAAAGGGCCTTGTACGACAGTGGGCTTAAGGTGCCCCTGGTCATAAAGTTCCCTGACAATGCCAAAGCCGGAACCACAGACGACCGCCTCATAAGTTTTATCGATTACGCCCCCACAGTATTGTCCTTGGCGGGAATAGAACCCCCAAAAGTGATGCAGGGAACAGCCCAATTTGGGAAGTACGAGGCCGTTCAAAAACCGGAGTATACCTTTCATTCCTCGGATCGCTTTGATGAATTGTATGATAGGCTACGGGCGGTGCGTAACTCCCAATATAAATATATAAAGAGCTTTAATCCGAAATTGCCCCATGCCATTCCGGTCTCCTATCGGGAACAAATGCCCTTGATGCGGGAATTGCGCAGCGTATATAAGGCGGGAAAGTTAAACGCGGTACAACAACATTGGCTGCGGGCCCCCAAACCTGAGGAAGAACTATACGATATTGAAAATGACCCTTTTGAGGTGAACAATTTGGTGGATGACCCGGAATATAAGGATATTTTGACCCAATTACGGCAAACCCTGAAAGACTGGATGGCAGAGACCAAAGATCTGGGAGGTGTACCGGAACGGGAACTTATGGCGGAATGGCTTGTGGGCAATGAACAGCCCAATTTGGAACCCCTTGAAATCGAAGAGCAAAACGACAGTATCCGCTTGCTATCCAAACGGCCGGATGCCTCTATTATTTGGAGACATCCCCAGGATTCCGTTTGGCAGGTGTACGTACAACCGCTGCCCCAAAACACTTCATTTATCGCCAAAGCCCAACGTATCGGGTTTACGGATAGTCCCGTTTTGGAGTATGGGAATTAAGGGTATTATTCGCCCTCGCATTTGGGTCTTATCCTTATGTAGTTTTTTTCCAAATATGGGATTGTCCCCTTGAGGGGACTTTAGGGGTGTTAGACTATGAGAAGGATAGAAACATCAACCCAACACAAAGCCGATTCCTTTCTTTTTTGTATTTGTATTGAAAAGTAGGGTCTTTACATTTGAGTCGTATCTTTCATACAGTATTTTCCCAAATTAAAGATTGTCCCCTTGAGGGGACAATACCAAGGATGAAGCATTAGGCCAATATTCAACTTTGTTCCTAAAATCATCGCTATCCCCGGATTTCCTTTCTCTTGTCCCAAAGTAAAATTCAACTGCTTTTCAATCTACAATTGTCCCCAATATAGATTCCTTTTCCTCTGTTGAATTTAAGGTGATGAGACCTTTGCAAAAAGCATTGGGCAAAGAAATTCGACGCTCGACGTAAATTTAGGCCCGCAGCAACCTGTTGGTTTTGAGGAGCCTAAATTTACAAGAAGGAAGAAGTTCGAAGCCCGATGCTTTATACGGCCAACAATTAAGAATTTTGCAAAGGTCTCGGGATCTTAAAGCCTTTTGAAGAGTAACAACCTTACATCGACGGCTTCGCCGTTTGGGATTTCCGGTGCTTTTAAGGTCAAGGTGCCCCGTCCTTTTTCCAATTGGATTTCGCCCAAATGCATGGGGATAAAATCCTTTACGTAGGATTCCTTCCGGGGGACACGGTCGTTTTCCATGCCGGTAAGTGGGGGGTCATGGCTTTGGTTCACTTTTTTTGAAATGCTATGGTTGCCCATGGATAGTTCCACCAGGGTGCCTTTGGCCTTTTGGCTTGCCGTATAATACAATGCCACTTCAAAACGCCCATCGGCCAAAATGTCAACATCCCAGCTAATGGAATCCTTGGGGCTTGTCCATTGGGTGAAAAAAGTGTTGTTCGGAAACTTGTTGCTCCGAGTAATGTTTCCATGGGGAATGCCGTCCCGGGCCGGAATTTGGGTATAGGTATGCTCGGGATGCCCCAAGGTAAAAGGCCTATCATCCTTTTGGGAAGGGTCTTTGGGTCGGAATTGGGCCAACCACTGGTTTTTGGCCCTGATCAGGGAATCCAGAATTTCCGGCAGGTCTTCCGAAATGTCTTGGGATTGCCCGCGATCTTTGACCATATCGTATAGTCTGTTTTGATTATCCAAGCGATACCGTTGAGATCGTACGCTGGTTTTTTTGTTCCAGTGGTTAAAAATAAGACGGTCTTCCCATTGGGGTTGCTTTTGCTCCAATAGAGGCCTTAAGCTCTTTCCGTCCAAGAAGGTGCCTTTATCCAACGGTATCCCGGCCAAATCTGTCAGGGTGGGTAAAATATCCAGGGCACTGGCTATCTGCTCCACTTTTTTTCCGGAAGCGATGGCGTCCTTCCACTGGATAAAAAACGGGCTTCGCACCCCACCTTCATCCACGGATCCTTTTTTGCCACGCATGCCTCCGTTCCAACGCCAACCGTTGGGGCCGTTGTCCGACATATACAGCACTATAGTGTTTTCCTCCAAATGCAAAGCGCGTAGTTTTTCCATAAGCCGTCCCACATTGTAATCGATGTTTTCCACCATGGCAAGGGCCGCTTTGGTAAATAGGGGGTTCTCTTCTTCCAGCCCGAAGTAGGTTTGCTCCAAGGAAGCATTCTCAAAGCGGTTCCAAAAACGATCCGGTACCTGCATGGGGCTATGGGGCGTGTTGTATGGAAGATATAAAAAGAAAGGCCTATTTTTATTTTTGGCCATAAAGGCCATACCGTGATCGGTAAGATCGTCGACCAAAAACCCTTCTCCTTTTACGATTTTTCCGTTGTGTTCCAACAGAGGGCTAAAATAATTGCCCCAGTGGCCCGAGGTAAAACCGTAATACTCCTCAAAGCCC
>JBCCZF010000005.1:0-17503 GCA_039188035.1 Bacteroidota bacterium
ATAATTCACAAAAAATGAACAGTCTATGAACCATTTTTATTCACAACTGTTGATAACTCGGATTAAAGACAATAAAAAGGCCCTTTTCAAGGACAGAAAAGGGCCTGGAAAGTATGATAATTCTTTTAGGAACGGATTTCCTTGATCCGTGCTTTTTTACCCGTTAGGCCTCTAAAGTAGAAGATTCGCGCCCTGCGCACTTTGCCTTTTTTGTTTACCTCTATTTTCTGGAGGGCAGGCATGTTTATTGGAAAGATGCGTTCTACCCCAACAGTACTGGACATCTTTCGGATCGTAAAGGTTTCCGTTGCCCCGGCGCCCCGGCGTTGAATCACTACCCCTTTAAAAAATTGGGTTCGGGTCTTTTCACCCTCTTTTATTTCATAATATACCGTGATGGTATCCCCGGCGGAGAATTCAGGGAATTCTTTTTTGGATACAAACTCGTTCTCTACAAATTGGATCAATGAATCCATGGTGTCACATTTTTATTCGGATTAAACCAACATTCACGATTTTCGTCAGAGGTTGATTTAACAGTTTGCAAAAATAGACTATAAATTAGAACCTACAAGGGATTACCTCAAATTTATCCAATGCGATCATGGAGTTTCGGAGCAAAAGGTTGTGGGCTTAAGGTTTTGACGGCGGACCGCCACCGGGGACTACGGCTCGTTCGGTTTTTTTTGTTCGGCACTTGGGCTTGGCGCTTGAACTTTTCTCGAATCAGGGCGCGTCCTTATTCCAAAAGATCCGGGCGTCTTTTTTGGGTGCGTTCTAGGGCTTGGTCTTCCCGCCATTGTTCGATTTTGGTAAAATCCCCGCTCAAAAGGACCTTGGGAACCTTCATGTCCTTATATTCTGAAGGTCTGGTGTACACGGGAGGGGCCAGGAGATTGTCCTGAAAGGTATCCGTAAGGGCGGAGGTTTCGTCATTGAGTACTCCCGGGATTAACCGGATTAGGGCATCGCAAAGTACGGCAGCTCCCAATTCTCCACCCGAAAGCACGTAATCCCCTATGGAAATTTCCTGACTGATCCATCGGTCCCTAATCCGTTGATCTACGCCCTTATAATGACCGCATAAAATTATGAGGTTCTTTTTTAGGGAAAGCCTATTGGCCATTTTCTGCTGCAATCTTTCCCCGTCCGGCGTCATGTAGATAATTTCATCGTAGCGGCGTTGGGCCTTTAGGGCACTTATGCATTTGTCTATAGGTTCGATCATCAATACCATTCCGGCACCACCCCCGTATTGGTAGTCGTCCACCTGTTTGTACTTGGTATTCGTATAGTCCCTAAGGTTGTGAAGATGTATCTCGACCAGATCCTTATCAATGGCCCTTTTTAGGATTGAGGCCTCAAAGGGACTTCGCAAAAGATCCGGGAGTACCGTTATAATGTCAATACGCATTGCCTGAGGTCTTTGGAGAATTGGATATGCACCAAAGGTCACCGGATTACCGGTCTAGAATACCTTGCACAGTGCGGAACTTAGAAAGCCCCAAAACAGTCTCTTGGTTGGGGCAAAACAGTCTCTAGGACTATTTGGCTTTTTTGTATTTGTTGATTTCGTCCTGTAGCTGTCTGCTAATACGCTGTTCCCGCTCCAAGGCCCTTCTTCGGTGATCTTCATACTCCGTTTCCAGCTCGGAAAGATTTTGTTTGGCTTCCTGGGTAAGAATATTGCTTCTTCTAAACCGGTACATAAAGAGCAACAAAAGCAGCAATAAGACCACGATCATGGTCCATAAAATAAAATTGTAGGTACTTTTGGAAACTAGTAGGCCTAAAAAGGACATACTGTCCTTTTCCTCGGTAACCAGGGCAAGGTCACTAGTGGTATCCGCCAATTTTTTGTTGACGGACGAAATGGTGGCCTCATGCCCGGAAATTGTCGCCATTAATTCGGCTTTCCGCTTGTTTTGTAGATTTAGGGAATCCAAAACATTTTTGCGAAGTTTGTCCAGGGAAATGACCCTTACTACTTCATATCGCTTTCCATCGGCCCTATAATTTCCCGATTTTTTATAGAGATATTCAAATTGGCTATCAATGGAGCCTTTGTCCAATGACAATTCCTGCTGCTTTGACTCCTCTCCCTGGGCATAATTTAGTTGAAATGCGAAAAGGGCCATCAAGATGAAAACGATCTTTAAACCTCTCATTAGTACATGGTGTTAGGTGAAGCACCGATTTGGGTCGGTAGGGTTACTGCTTAATGTTAAGCTAAAGTAACCTAAATATTCCCAACTAAGAAAAAATTGACAGTTGTAATCTGGCAGGGGGAACTTTTCTTACAGGTTTTTCCATGTAGGCGGGGAAATTTTCCCAACCCAATCCCTGTGCTCCAAAGGTGTTGGACGCCTGCCTTGGGGTTAGGGTCTACTGCATAGTTCCTACTTTTTCGGAACTGTTGTCCACGCTCCAAAGGAAAAGACCGATCTGGGATTTATTGGGCTGCCCCCACAGGGCCCATAAACGTGGCATGGTCAATCAATCAAACCCTATTTTACTGAAAAATAAGCCGCTCCCGTTCCCCTTTATCATTAAGCATAGTGATACTGGTTTTGCCGTACCGTCTAATTTGACCAAACAAGGTTCTAGCCTCTTGTATGTCATTGATTTCCTTGCCATCTACGGCCAGCAAAATCTTGCCATCCAGGCCATAGCCCCTGTAGGTCTCGGGAACCCCGACAATTTTGACTCCTTTTTTGGTCCTAAACCGTTTGCGATCGGTATCTGTAAGGTTTTTTACATCGAAGCCCATAACCGGGACCGTAACCACCTGACGTTCTTTTAGGGTTACTTCCATTTGTAAAATCTCGCCGTCCCTATCCACGGTGACCAAGATTTTGTCACCTGGTCTTTTGGTAGAGACATATCCATTGAGGTCCGGAAAACTGCGTACCCGGATATCATCCACCTTTTTGATAACGTCCCCGCGCAATATTCCGGCTTCTTCCGCTCCCATGCCTTCCTCAATGCCCTCAATGTAGACCCCATCAATTTCGGATATCCCTTTTTCAATGGCATATTGCGTATTGGGCCTAACGTAACTAATGCCCAACAGTCCCTTTTGGACATTGCCATACTCCATAATATCCTCCACTACCTTTTTGGCGATATTGCTGGGTACGGCAAAGGAATACCCCACATAGGATCCGGTCTGGGAAGTAATGGCCGTATTGATACCGATCAAATCACCATTGGTATTCACCAAGGCCCCACCACTGTTTCCAGGATTTACGGCGGCGTCCGTCTGGATAAAGGACTGGTTTCTGCCTAAGTCCCTAGCTTTGGCGCTTACTATGCCCGCGGTAACGGTTGAGGTAAGGTTAAAGGGATTGCCCACGGCCAAGACCCATTCCCCAATCTTGGTCTCATTGGAATTGCCAAAGGCCAGATAGGGCAGGGGGCCATCCCCCTCAATCTTGATCAAGGCAATATCCGAGTTGGGGTCTGTCCCAATAAGTTCTGCCTCATAGGTCTTGTTGTTGTTCAGGGTAACCTGGAGCTGATTGGCCTTCTCGATCACATGGTTGTTGGTAACAATATAACCATCGGAAGTTATGATAACCCCGGATCCCGTACCGATTTGGGGCCTTTGGCTTCCGCCCGATCCATAGAAAAAGTCCCAAACACTACTGGATCCGTGGTTTAGGGTGAGATTTTTTACATGGACCACGGCATTGACCGTATTTTCAGCGGCCACTGTAAAATCCACCTCGTTGATTCCCGCTCCTTTTGCGGAGGTGGACGTATAGTTGGTAGTAAAGACAGCACCTGCCGGAGTTTCCGGAACTACGGTGTACCGGGGGTTTTCAAAAAGAAGTTTATAGGCCCCCAAGGTAACGGCCCCCGCAAAAATGGCCAGGAGTAATGAACGTGCGAATCCCTTCATAATACTTAGAATGTTTTATGTAATAATCTACAAATGCCCCAAAATTAGCGGAATTTCAGACCCTTCTGAATCGGTTTAACTACTTTTTAACGCCAAAATATAGTATAATAAAGCCTTATCTTTGCTTCTTAAATCGGCGCGAATGCAGTTTAATTTTTTCAAGTACCAGGGTACGGGAAACGATTTCATTATGGTGGACAACCGGGGGGGCACCTTTCCAAAGGACGATTTTGACCGGGTGGCCCTGCTATGCGATCGCAGATTTGGTATTGGTGCGGACGGCCTTATCCTTTTAGAGGGAGAGGAACCGCACTTTACTATGGGATACTACAATTCCGATGGACGCCCCGGCAGTATGTGCGGTAATGGGGGAAGATGTTTGGTGGCCTTTGCCCGGGATTTGGGATTGGTGAATCGGGAAATGACCTTTACTGCAGTAGATGGAGACCATAAGGCCAGCATTGAAGGGGATTTGGTCAGTTTGCAAATGCAGGACGTAAGCCAGATTTTGGAAAGACCAAATGCAGTGTTTTTGGATACGGGATCTCCACATCACGTACAGCTTGTGGAGGACCTGCCACGTTTTGATGTGGCCCAGGAAGGGGCCAAACTGCGGTATGGGCTCTACGGGCAATCCGGAAGCAATATTAACTTTGTGGAATTACAGGGTAAAGGTTCCTTTGCGGTAAGGACATACGAGCGAGGGGTGGAGGCCGAAACGCTATCCTGTGGGACAGGAATTACGGCGGTGGCCCTGGCCATGCATGCCACCAATCGCCTACCGGACAACAACGCCACGATCAAGGCTCCGGGTGGGGAGCTTAAGGTACATTTTGAATTCCGGGATGGCACCTATAGCGAGGTATACCTTACGGGGCCCGCGAAGCTCGTTTTTAAAGGCGATATGTCATGGTAAGTCTTAGGGGAAAGGATATCGTTTTAAGGGCGCTTGAACCTTGCGACCTTGATTTTTTGTACCTCCTGGAGAACGATTCGGAGGTTTGGGCAATCAGCGGTACCCTGGCCCCCTATTCCAAATTTGTTCTGAAAAACTATTTAGAAAATTCCCATAGGGACATCTATGAGATTAAACAACTGAGACTTTCCATTTGCAAGCCGGAAGGAGAAATTATAGGCCTTATTGATTTATTCGACTTTGACCCAAAAAACAAAAGGGTGGGCTTGGGAATTGTAATTGTTCAACAAGAGCAAAACAAGGGTATTGGGGCCAAGGCCATTTCCCTGTTGTGCGAGTATGCCTTTTCCGTACTTGATGCGCATCAAGTGTATGCGAATGTTACGGCAGACAATACCAGAAGTCTACACCTTTTTAAAAAACTGGGCTTTGAGGAAAGGGGGGTAAAAAAAGATTGGATATTTTCAGAGGGATCCTATACAGATGAAATACTGTTACAAAAGATAAACGATCCATGTACATAAGAAGGATTTTGTTGATTGTGGTCCTGGCCGGCCTTGTAGGGTGTGGTATTTTCGCCTATGGCGTGTACAACGCCATTTTTTCCCCAAACACCGTATTTAATGAAGAAGAGGCCATCGTCTTTATTCCCACCGAAGCCCGCTTTGGGGAGGTAAAGGAGATTTTGGCCCCGTGGCTAAAGAGTGTTTCCTCCTTTGAGGAGGTGGCCCGCAGAAAGGGGTATGCAGCCAATCCCAAAGGTGGGAAATACCGAATCAAAAAGGGGATGAACAACAATGAGATCATCAATTCCCTGCGGAGTGGCAATATCCCGGTCCGGGTGTCCTTTAACAATCAAGAGAACCTGGAGAAGCTCGCTGGGCGTATCGCTCAGCAATTGGAGGCGGATAGCCTATCGCTTTTAAAGGCCTTTGCCGATTCGGAGTTTCTAAAGGCCCATGGTTTTAATACCGAAACCAGTCTTGGCCTTTACTTGCCCAACAGTTACGAGTTTTTCTGGAATACTTCGGCCGAGGGATTTCGCGATCGCATGTTCAAGGAATACAGGCGTTTTTGGAACAAAGAGCGCGTTTCCCAGGCAGAGGGCCAGGGACTGTCCCGGCAAGAGGTAATCACCTTGGCTTCCATTGTACATAAGGAGACCGCCAAAGACGATGAAAGACCCCGGGTGGCCGGCGTATATCTGAATCGATTGCGAAAAAAGATGGCCTTACAGGCGGATCCAACCGTAATTTTTGCATTAAAAAAGCACCTGGGAAATCAAGATACGCTTATTAAACGCGTGTTGTATAGGGATTTGGAATTGGATTCGCCCTACAATACCTATAAATATACAGGTCTTCCCCCAGGGCCGATAACCATGCCGGATATTACGGCTATTGACGCCGTTTTGCAACCCGAGGAACACAGGTACTACTATTTTGTGGCCAATGTGGAAGATTTTGGGTATCATATGTTCGCCGAGACCTTGGCACAGCACAACCGAAATAAGGCGCAGTATATCCGATGGCTTAACAGCCGAAAAATCAAAAGATAAGCCGTAAATCCAATTTATCGTACGTGTTGTCCATGTCTTTGCTATTTTTAACATTGTCTTATCAATTGAACTCTAAAAGGGGTTTTATCTTTGCCGGATGAATTTAGACAGGCCCTTTTGTGGCCGAAAGTCTTAAGAATATGACAGTATGAAGAGGAGGATGATTTTTTGTTATCCCCTTGTCTTACTTTTTATTTTAATGGGCTTTGAATCCGGACCCAACGCGGTTCAGGTTCCCAAGTCCCTTAAAATAACGGAACCTACTAAAGTTTTGTTTCCCCAGAACGAAACTGCTATCCGTGCAACCCTGATTGCACCGCCCTTTTTGGGTACGTCCTATATTGGCTTCAAGGAAGCATTGGCCTTTAAGGAATCACAGGGCGATTATTTTACGGTAAATACCTTGGGGTATTTGGGTAAATATCAATTTGGTATAGGTACGCTTCAACTCATGGGCGTATACAACGCCACACGTTTTCTGGCCGACCCTGTTTTGCAGGAAAAGGTGTTTTACACCAATTTATCGCGAAACAAATGGATTCTTAGGCGGGACTTACGTCGATTTGTGGGCACGCGCATGGGTGGTGTTGTGATTACGGAATCTGGTGTTTTGGCAGCTGCGCATCTTGCGGGGCCCGGTAATGTAAAGAAATTCCTGAGGTCGTATGGCCAAGTGGACTCGAGTGATGAGTACGGTTCTACGATTGGGGAATACATGCGAAAATTCTCCGGATACGATGTTTCCCATGTACAGTCCAAAAGGAATCCAAGGATTTAATAGTATATGTTATATATGAAAATGGGTAGGCCCGGACGGTAACGTCCGGGTTTATTTTTTTCGTCTCTTTTCGTTGATCGCACCGAAACCGGATTCCGCCTGGAAAATAAAAATTGTAGGACGCCTGTGAAGATCCAAGGCATGCTTCTTCCATTCCGCAATGGATTTGGTGAAAATATCCTCGGTGGGCAAAGTTATATCGCTGGCAATGCACAAATGGGTGCTTTCGGATAGGGCTTGTTGCATATCTGCCAGTAATTTGTCGTTCCTGTACGGTGTTTCAATAAAAATCTGGGCTTGATCTTTCTCCTTGGATAATTTCTCCAGTCGTTTTAACTCCCTTTTTCGTTCCACGCGCTCTATGGGCAAATACCCATTGAAGGCAAAATTCTGTCCGTTTAGGCCACTGCCCATTAAGGCCAGGATTATGGAGGATGGGCCTACCAAGGGAATTACCTTTATTTTTTTTTGGTGTGCCAAACGTACCACTTCCGCCCCGGGATCCGCAACCCCTGGGCATCCGGCCTCCGAAAGGATACCCACAGGGATGCCTTCCAAACAAGGTAGTAGGAAATTGGGTATTTCCTGGGGCTCGGTATATTTATTGAGAACTTGGATCTGGAGACCGGACTGGGACTTTCGGGGGCTCATTTTCTTAATGAACCTTCTGGCCGATTTTTCATTTTCCACGATATAGTGGTCAATGTCCTCCACGGCACGTTTAATGGATATAGGCAAGACCTCCAGAGGGGCTATATCGCCCAAGGTGGTGGGAATCAGATATAATTTTCCTTGAGGTTTTTTCATTTGGCCGACTATTGCATGCTAGGATTCCTGGCAATTTGGGTACAGGCCCCATCAATCAGGCGAAAAACATGTTCAAACCCATCACCGGGGCCATAATAGGGATCGGGTACTTCCCTGGTTTTCCCATGCACCTCGTCCAACAACATTTTCACCTTTTCCCTATCTGCCGTGTTTCGGGCCATGGCCACAAGGTGGTCATAGTTGGATCGGTCCATGGCATAGATAATGTCAAATTGATCAAAGTCCTCTTTGGTAAACTTTCGGCAGCGCTGGCGGGAAATATCCAATCCAAACTTTTTGGCCACCGCTATACTTCTTGGGTCCGGAGGGTTTCCAATATGATACCCTCCAGTACCTGCCGAATCTACGAATATGTGCTCTGGATCTACTTTGCTCCTTAGGATTCCCTCCGCCAAGGGCGATCTGCAAATATTGCCCAGGCAGACCATGAGTATCTTCGTGGGCATATGGATTTAGGAGAGCTTTTTGGTTAGGTCGTCGATGTACTTGCGGAATTGCTTGTCCGTTTCGGCCAGATTATCTACGGTCTTACAGGCATGGAGCACTGTGGCATGATCGCGCTTTCCAATTTGGGAACCAATACTTGCCAGGGAGGCCTTGGTGAACTTTTTAGCGAAAAACATGGCCAACTGCCTCGCTTGTACAATATGTCTTTTCCGTGTTTTGGATTGTAGGGTGGCCACATCCATTTCAAAATAATCGGATACCACTTTTTGGATATAATCGATGGAGACTTCCCGCTTGGTACTCTTCACAAACTTTTCCACCACCTGCTGCGCCAGTTCCAGGGTAACCTCTTTTTTGTTAAAGGAAGATTGCGCGATAAGGGAGATAATGGCACCTTCCAATTCCCGGATATTTGTTTTTATGTGTTTGGCCACATAGTCCACAATTTCATCCGGCATTTCCACACCGTCCCGGAACAACTTGTTCCTAAGGATGGATATCCGCGTTTCATAATCCGGATTTTGAAGTTCGGCTGATAGCCCCCACTTGAACCGCGACAAGAGACGCTGTTCAATGTCCTGCATATCCACCGGGGCCTTGTCCGAGGTGAGAACCACTTGCTTGCCATTTTGGTGCAGGTGGTTGAAGATATGAAAGAATACATCTTGTGTTCCCGATTTTCCGGAAAGGAATTGCACGTCGTCAATAATCAATACATCGATCAATTGATAAAAGTGGATAAAATCGTTGCGGGTATTCTTTTTTACGGAATCTATGTACTGCTGCGTAAATTTCTCCGCAGCGATATAGAGCACGGTGCGTTCCGGATATTTGTCCTTGATCTCGACCCCTATGGCATGGGCCAAGTGTGTTTTTCCCAGGCCAACGCCCCCAAAAATCAATAAGGGGTTAAAAGAAGTGCCCCCCGGTTTGTTGGCCACGGCCATACCTGCAGAACGGGCGAGGCGATTGGAATCGCCTTCCAAAAAATTCTCAAAATTATAATTGGGGTTTAACTGGGATTCGATCTTGATATTTCGGATGCCAGGAATTACAAAGGGATTTCGCAATTCCGGATTTTTTGACTTTATGGGAACATCCATTTCCTGGGCGGCCATTCTGCTCCTATTGGCACTGGGGATTTTTTCGGTAAAAGGTTCCCGGTTGCCATAGGTGTTTTCCATACGGATGATGTAGATGAGCTTGGCCGTTTCCCCCAGCTCCTTGGTCAAGGCCACTTTTAGGAGTTTTACATAATGCTCTTCCAGCCATTCGTAAAAGAACTTGCTGGGCACCTGTATGCTCAGGGCATTGTCCTTAAGTTTTATGGGTTTTATGGGTACAAACCAAGTCTTGAATGCCTGCGGTTGGATATTATCTTCGATAAAAGCCAAACAATTGTTCCATACGGAATTTGCAGTAACACTCATTATTATATTCTAGTATTTGTTGGTTAGAGCTTAGGGCATTCGATTAAAAAACGAATGGGGGAATCTCGCCTTCAAGAGCAGCAAATATGTGAACAATAATCTTAAAAAAAAAATCAATCACTGTTGAATTTGACCTTTTTTTTTTGCATGTTTTCACTCAAAAATGCCAAGCTTCTAAATATATATCTTTTAGTCGAAAAAATATGGATTTTCATGAAATTTCTTTTCGTGTCCGCTATAGCGAAACCGATCAAATGGGTGTGGTATATCACGGGAATTACCCGCAATACTTGGAGTTGGGCCGGGTTGAGTGGTTACGGTCGCTAGGGATTTCCTACAGGGCTATGGAATAAGAGGGGATCATACTTCCTGTGGTATCCCTACAGCTAAACTACAAGAAATCCATGTTTTATGACGACTGGATTACGGTGCGTACCAAGCTGCGCGGTACCCCTATGGTCCGCATAGAATTCGACTATGAAATCCGTCGCGGTCCAAATGAGATTTTGGCTACGGCAAACACCATTTTGGCCTTTATGGATAAGGAGACCAATAGGCCTATGCGGTGTCCGGATTTTATTTTGGAAAAGATAGATTTCACCTAACGGACAACAGCTGTTAATCCAGGAATACCTTGACATAATTCCATAATGTTGTCCAGGTCCTTTTTAGGGACATCTAGGAATAACGCACAGCGCATTTCCATTTTTTGTGCTATTATTTCTAGGTTCCAGTGCTTGGTCAAACGCATTACCCGCCCTAGGTTTCCATAGTCAAAATAAAGTTCCAAGACCATTTTTACCGGTTTTTCCACAATGTTCGCCCCTTCCAAGGTCATTCTTGCCGTGGAGCGATACGCGCTGACCAAACCCCCGATTCCCAGTTTAACCCCTCCAAAAAACCGCACCACGCACACGAGCACATGGGTAAGGGCAAACGATTGAATTTGCCCCAATATGGGCATGCCAGCGGAATTTTTGGGCTCCCCATCGTCATGGACCTTAAAATCATAGGTGTCAATACCGGTTTGCCAGGCATAGCAAATATGGTTTGCTTTGGGAAACCGGTGCTTTAAGGATTTTAGGATAGGGCCTACTTCGGACGGATCTGCCAAGGGGTAGGCAAAACCGAGAAATTTACTTTTCTTTTCAGTGAGGACTACTTCCCACTTTGGTTGCGCCAAAGTCTTGTATGTGGGTCGGCCCTTCATTTCATCTAGGATACGAGCAAAATGCTGATTATGGCCAAGGCTATACCTCCCCAATTTTTGCCGCTCATCTTTTCCTGGAACAAAAGGATGCCCAATAGCGTAGAAAAAATAACTATGGCCACATTGTTGATGGTAAAGATTTCGGCACTTTTCCAATGGTCGTTCTGTAGGGCACGCATCAAAAAATAAATGGAAAAATAATTGGGTATGCCCAGGGCAATCCCCCCAAGAACATTGCGCCAATTCACGGTAAGCATTCCTTTGGCGAATCGCACTAACAATAGGACCAGGCCGGAAACCGCCGCTGCCCCAAATACCGTGGCGGAAAACAGGGGAAATTCCGTTACGGCAAGGTAGTTTTCCTGCATGTATTTTAGAGTGGCATCGATTATGCCAGATCCCAGGAAAACCAATACCGGCAATACCAAGGCTGTTTTTTTGACCTGAACCTTGTTTTCCTTGATCGAGGCGAAATAGACCGCGGCCAGGGCCAATAGGATTCCCACGATCTTTACCGGCCCCAAATGCTCTCGATATACAAACACCCCAACCAATACAGGAATTGCAAGGGACATTTTGGTTGCCACGGATGCCACGGATACGCCGATTTGTTGCGCAGTGGCCGCCATAAGATTAAAAACGAGAATAAACAGCACCCCCAAGGCCAAAGTCCCCCAAAACCAGTCCTCGCCGGCAAGTGAACTTAGGGATACCTTTCCGGTGTAAAAAGCAAAACCACAGATGCAGGCCACCACATAATTGGTAATTATGGCATACAGGGTCTGCACCTTATAGGTGGCGAATAATTTGAAGATTACAAAAATAAAACTGGAGCATAGAATACTAAGGGCCAGGTCAAACATGGGGCAGACGATCGTTTAGGTGAATCACGTCCTCCTGGCCCACCTGAAGGTTCCAAATCCGTATTCCCAGTTGCTTTGCGGCTTGGGTGTTTTCCTGGGTGTCGTCAATAAACAAGGTCTCCTGGGGCTCAAGGTGGTTTTGGGACAGGACAAACTGAAAGATTTCGGCATCCGGTTTGCGCATGCCTATTTCGTGGGACAGGTAAAATTGCTCAAAGCAACCCTTAAATCGATTGTAATCGGGCCTTCCCATGATTTCCTGCACTTGGTCAATGTGCATGGCATTGGTATTGCTCAATAAAAATAACCGATGTGTCTTCTTTAGGGCCAGGGCTTCTATAAATTCCAGGCGGTACCTTGGAAAATCCAGCAACATCCCGTTCCAGATGGCCCTTATTTGTGCCTCGTTGATTTCCGGGAACACGGTTTTCATATGGGCGATAAAAACCTCCGAGGAAATTTGCCCTACCTCGTACGCTTGGTTAATACGTTGCACTTCCGTGGTAATGCGGTCAAGGCTTCCATATTTTAGCGCTTCCCTAAAAACAATTTCCTTATCCAAATTGATAAAGACATCCCCAAAATCGAAAATAATATTCTTAATCATGTCTAATGGTGGTCAAGGTATCCTGGCCTATTTTCGCTGTTCTTCTTTGGTGTCCCGATATAAGGGGTGCCTCCAGTCCTTTTCCAAGGGGTAGGGCTCCGGTAAAAATCCGGGCCTCGTCCCACAGGTCGGCCTCAATAAAGGTCCCCAAGGTGGCTGCGCCTCCTTCGATCAGAATGCTTAAAAAATTGTGTGCTTGCCCCATTTTAGCAATTTGATGGGCCAGGTTGTCCGTAAAATCAACAACCTCATAATCCACCTGTTCCAAATACCTTGTGGCATCCGTAATTTCTGTGAGGATTATCGTAGCGGTACTCCCATCCGTAACATGGTATTCCTTGGGAATATGCAGTTTCCTGTCCAACACCAATCGCACGGGGTTTTTCCCATGCCAAAGGCGTACATCCAGTCTGGGATCATCCTCCAAGACCGTTTTTGTTCCTGCCAAAATGCCGGCCTCTTCACTACGCCATTTATGTACCAATTGCCGGGAAGCTTTTGCTGTAATCCAGAAAGGCTCCGGCCTACTCGCCCTATGTTCTTTTGCCGGAGCCATAAATCCATCGGCAGATTGCGCCCACTTTAGGATTAGGTAAGGGCGTTTTTTTTCATGAAAGGTCAAAAAGCGCCTATGGTGCTCACGGCATTCGGTTTCCAAAATCCCCTGTTGAACCGTACATCCCGAGTCCTGTAAGCGTTGAATGCCCCTGCCGGCCACCTCTGGATAAGGGTCTGTGAGCCCCACCATTACCTTTGGAATTTGGTGTTTTACAATAAGGTCCGCACAAGGCGGCGTTTTTCCAAAATGGGAGCAGGGCTCCAGGGTAACGTAAAGTGTAGCTTTTTTTAGAAGTGATTTATCCGCAACGGATGCGATGGCGTTCACCTCGGCATGGGGGCCTCCGGGGGGACTGGTAAAGCCTTCCCCGATAATCTTCCCGTCACAAACGATGACACAACCCACCATAGGGTTGGGTGCCGCACTTCCCAAGGCATTTCTGCCCAATTGTATGGCCCGTTGCATGTATCTTTCTATTTCGTTCAACGGTAGTCGATTTGGATTTCCTCGGAATGATCCAAGGTATAGGTGGCTGAAAATCCCAATACGGTATACCCGATATCCCCTTGGAACCGTACCTGTATTTTTTTATTCAGGATTTGGTTTAAAATCGAACCCAAAAGCCCTTTGGAATTCCCTTCCAGTATTTTGGAGGTTTCAAAATTGACGGTTAGCGGGATGGTAAACTCGTCCTGTGGGGGAACTTCAAAGGTCTCGGAGGATACCTGGGCCACTTGGTGGTCATCCACATACACGTCAATAGTATCCGTGTGAAGCTTTCCCCCCAAATGGTTGGGGTTGTGGAAAACGGCATCCGCTTTAAGGATTACTTCCTCTAAATCGGCCTTTACGATTTCTAGGGTGTTAACCGCAACAAACTCCGGTTTTTCGGTGAACGAACAGCCATTCAACCAAAAAATACAAAACAGAATACCTAAAGATTTTTGCATCGTACGGTTGGGGATTGGTATCTTCCGTTGCAAAAATAGGACATTAAAGAGTGCCTTTGTCGCATAGATTTATGAATTTTGAACCATCTCCCAAAGGAGGATCCTAATCCCGAAAAGATGCAACTCAAAGCCATCAGGACTATTTATCATACGGAACTGGATACCCTTTACGGTACGGAGGAGGTAGACCATTTTTTTTATTTGGCCTTGGGGCATTATCTGGGCCTGGAGCGTTTTATCCTTGCCGTACAGCCCCAATACGCCCTTGCCAAGCGGGAGGAACAGCCCTTGTTCGAGACCTTGGCCCAACTAAAGCAGGAAAGGCCCATACAATACATTTTGGGGAAGGCCCATTTTATGGATTTGGAATTCACGGTAAATTCGAACGTGCTTATTCCCCGCCCGGAAACGGAAGATTTGGTACGATGGATCTTTGGGGAAATAGGAAGTACAAAGTACCACACGCTAACTTCAGACGATAAAACGAATAATTCGGAATTCAACATTTTGGATATTGGAACGGGCAGTGGCTGTATTGCCATTGCCTTGGCCAAAAACCTTGCCAATGCCACAGTATATGCCTTTGATATTTCAAAAAAAGCACTTGCCACAGCACGCAAAAATGCGGAGGACAACAAGGTACAGGTGGAATTTTTGGAGGTGGATATATTGCATTTTAAACGGGACATAGCGTCTTTGCTTAACACCCGATTTGATATCATTGTTTCCAACCCGCCCTATGTTCGCGAAATGGAAAAAAAGGAAATCCGTAAAAATGTCAAAGCGTATGAACCGTCTATGGCTTTATTCGTTCCAGATGACGATCCCTTGTTATTTTATAAAGCGATAATGAAGTTTTCAAAGCAACATTTGAAGTCTGGTGGGAAGTTGTTTTTTGAAATCAACCAGTACTTGGCCCAAGAGACCGAACAGCTTTTAAAGGACTTTGGTTTTACCGATATTGCCCTCAGAAAGGATATCTTTGGAAACGACCGCATGTTGAAAGCAAGGAATCAATTTGAAAATGAATTAATGTAATAATGGTTCAATTTGAAGATTACGGATAGGCGGCTGAGCGACTCGCCCTGCGCGCCCGCCTGCCGGCGAGGCAGGCAGCCGAAGGGAGCCGAAGCCCCCATGTTGGTTTGAAAATTTGAAGATGGAATAGCCTGAAACAAGAAACTTGAAACAAAAATTTTGAGCGTAGCACAACAAATACGGTCCCTGCGAGAGGAACTACGGGAGCACAACTACAACTATTACGTATTGGACAATCCCACCATATCGGACTATGCGTTTGATATGAAACTGAAACAGCTTCAGGCCCTGGAGGAAAAGCATCCGGAATTTCAGGACCCCACATCGCCTACCTTACGCGTAGGGGGGATGGTCACCAAGAATTTTGAGACCGTGGTGCACGAACATCGGATGTATTCCCTGGACAATTCCTATTCCAAGGAAGACCTGTTGGATTGGGAAAAGCGGATACAGCGCATTTTGGGTGATGTCCCCGTAGCATACACCTGTGAGCTTAAGTACGATGGGGCCAGTATTAGCCTCACCTATGAAGAGGGCAGCTTGGTACGTGCCGTTACCCGGGGCGACGGGGTTCAGGGCGATAAGGTGACCACCAACATAAAGACCATTCGCTCCGTTCCTTTACAGTTAAAGGGGGATTATCCGCCCAAGTTTGATATCCGGGGCGAAATTGTGCTGCCTTTTGAGGGGTTTGCCCAAATGAACCGCGAACGTATTGAAAATGGGGAAGAACCCTATATGAACCCCCGTAACACGGCCTCTGGCAGCTTAAAACTCCAGGACAGTGCGCTGGTGGCCAAGCGCCCTCTGGATTGCCTTTTGTACGGCATTGTGGGTTCGGATACGGGCATTGCCACCCAATGGCAGCTATTGGAAAAAGCCCGGGATTGGGGCTTTAAAGTACCTGCCATTGCCCAGTTATGCAAATCCACGGATGACATTTTGGCCTTTGTGGCCTATTGGGACCAACATCGTCATGACCTGCCCTATGAGACGGACTGCGTGGTGATCAAGGTAAACAGTTTGCGACAGCAAGAGGAATTGGGATATACGGCCAAGGCCCCGCGCTGGGCCCTGGCCTATAAATTCAAGGCGGAACAGGTTGCTACGGTACTTCATGAAATCACCTATCAGGTGGGGCGTACCGGGGCCATTACCCCGGTGGCCAATTTGGAGCCTGTACTTTTGGCGGGTACTACCGTGAAACGGGCTTCCCTGCACAATGCCGATCAAATTGCCAAATTGGACATCCGGGTAGGGGATACCGTTTTTGTGGAGAAAGGCGGGGAGATCATTCCCAAAATTGTGGGGGTAGATCTTTCAAAGCGTCCGGCGGATTCCCAACCCACCGTATACATAACCCACTGCCCCGAATGTGGAACGCCCTTGGTTCGGCGGGAGGGCGAGGCACAGCATTTTTGCCCCAATGAAACGGGCTGCCCCCCGCAGATTACCGGGCGTATCCAACACTTTATTTCCCGTAAGGCCATGGATATCGAGGGTCTGGGCAGCGAAACGGTGGAGCTCCTTTTTAAGGAAGGATTGATCGCCAACTATGCCGATCTCTATACCCTGACCAAGGAACAGCTATTGCCTTTGGAGCGTATGGCGGAAAAATCCGCCGACAATCTCCTGGCCGGGGTGGAAGCTTCCAAGGCCATTCCCTTTGAGCGGGTGTTGTTTGGCTTGGGCATTCGGTATGTGGGGGAGACGGTGGCCAAAAAACTGGCCAAGGCCTATACCAACATCGATGCGTTGATGGTGGCCAACGCCTTAGATCTGGTGGGGGTGGATGAAATTGGGGAGCGCATTGCGGAAAGTGTGGTGGCCTTTTTTGGCAATCCGAAAAACCTGGAAAACGTAAACCGCCTAAAATCCTATGGCTTACAATTTTCGCTCTCCGAAGAACAAATCCAGAATCAGACGGATACCTTAAAAGGGAAGTCCTTTGTGGTCTCCGGAGTCTTTGAAAAGGTGAGCCGAACTGAACTCAAAAAACTGATCGAGGACAATGGGGGCAAGGTGTCCTCTTCCATTTCCTCCAAAACCTCCTTTCTGGTGGCCGGGGATAAGATGGGGCCCAGTAAAAAGACCAAGGCGGAAAGTTTGGGGGTGCCCATTATCTCCGAGGAGGCGTTTTTGGGGATGTTGTAAAAATCAAGGACTTGTGCATTTATGCGCTTTTGGCCCAACGGTTATCACTGTTGTGTTTTAGTTTTTTCGTCCAGCGGAATTCCATAAGGCCCATTGGCATTAGTTGATTTCCCGTATTGAAAAGACTGCCACATGCTTGAACTGCTTTAAGTCCAAAGCATCCATGTCTAAATATTTCGGAGCAGCTGGGTAGGCAGTTAGCGATACCAGAAAGCCCCTATTCAATGGATGTTCTTCCATAATATTTGTTTTAACACCTCC
>JBCCZF010000006.1:0-16304 GCA_039188035.1 Bacteroidota bacterium
CACCTATACCGCGGGCACGGGCCTCGACCTTACGGGCACCGCGTTCTCCGTGGACGACAGCGACATCAATCCCGAATGGGGCAATATTACCGGAGTGCCGGCCAACCTGGACACCGATTCCACCGATGATTTTAGCGGGAGCTTCGACGACCTGACCGATGTACCGGCGGGGCTTGCCGACGGCGACGACGACACCACCTATACCGCGGGGACGGGCCTCGACCTTACGGGTACCGCGTTCTCCGTGGACGACAGCGACATCAATCCCGAATGGGGCAATATCACCGGCGTACCGGCCAACCTCGATACCGACTCCACCGACGACTTCAGCGGTAGCTTTGACGATCTGACCGATGTACCCGCAAACCTGGATACCGACTCCACCGACGACTTCAGCGGGAGCTTCGACGACCTTACCGATGTACCGGCGGGACTGGCGGACGGGGACGACGATACCACCACAAACCTATCCCAAAACACTACCACGGGTGTTATCACCTATACCAACGAGGAAAACACCGACCAAACGGCTAACACCGTAGGTGCTGAAACCGACAATAGCATTACCGTTGGGGCCAATGGTGGGGCCTTTTATGAAAGTCCTATAAAAGCCTTTGGAAAAATCGGTGCCGGAGGGGGGGTAATACGTGGAACGACAGGAGTAACGGCCTCACTCCTAAGCACGGGGTATTACCGTATTGCACTGCCTTCGGGTGCTGTCTCCGATGGCGACTACATCATACAGTTGACACAACCAGGAAGGGGTGGTGCCGGCAATGACGATCCCGGAATTTCCTATAACAATCAGACTGCCGCAGGTTTTGATGTTATCATTGGCGATAACGACAATGGGGGAACGGACAGGGCACGTTTCAATTCGGAGTTTATGTTTACCGTATTGGATCTTTAAGTATAGACATGTACAAATCATATCTCATAAAGATTTTAGTACTATTTGGATTTATCGTCCATGGGCAAATAGACGGTAATCTGTTATTGGGACTTACCCAAGCCACGACCACAGAAATGAATTCCGTCACCAATCCCATAACCGGTTCCCTAATTTACAACACCACACAAGAAGCAGTATATCAATATAACGGTATCAGTTGGGTAAACGTAAGCGCCACTCCCGCTTCCTGGTTAACGGATGGGAATACCGGAACCTCGGCCACAAGCGATTTTATGGGCACCACGGACGCGCAGGATTTGGTTCTTAAGTCCAACAATACGGAAAAGCTACGGTTAGTGCAAGACAAGGGTCAAGTGCTCATCAACCAGGCAACATCCTTTAACAACCATCCTTTTGTAATCCGGGCCAACGGTTCGGACATTATGGCTTTCCAGGACAATACGGGCAGTACGGTATGGCATTGGAACCTTTTGGGCAACGGCCTGAATTTTGTGGAGACCGATGTGGCCGACTATCGCCTTTTTTTGGAAAATGGCGGGCGGGTAGGGGTCAACACCAATACCCCTTCCGAGCAATTGGATGTCAATGGCAACCTTCGGATACGATCTCTAGGTGAGGCCACCGATACTGATGATATTGTAACGGCGAATACCACAGGCGTATTCCAACGATCCAAAATCAATTATGGCGGGCGTTGGACCAACTCCGATACCACTACGGACCTCAATATAAACAATACGGTGGCCCCAATTTTTGGAAGCTTGGATTATGCAGACGATGGCACAGACCTGTACGAGGTAAGTGGTAACACGCTCATTGTGAAAGAAGCAGGACGTTATGATATACGGGCCAACCTTTCCCTGGAAGGAAACAACACACCAAACAACATCCGACAAAGAACCAATGTAAACGCAAGAATAGCGGTCAATGGGGTTTCGGTAAGTGCCATTGCCGCTTCTGGGTATATCCGTTGGTCAAGCAATCACAATCATTCAAGTATACATCTTAACGAGATTTTGGAGCTTGCGGCCAATGATATCATCACCATTGTAACCTTCCGGGAGGCCAATTCCGGATCTGTATGGTTCAGTGGCACAGACGAGTCCAGCTTTATGATCAATAAATTGCGATAGCCCCATGCGTTCCCTACCCCTACTTTTTATCTGTTGTATGTGTAGCATTGGTATGTCCCAGCGCGCACTCCACAACTATGGAAATTTTAAAATCCATTCAAATACTTCAATAGGAATTCATTTGAATCTTATTAATGACGGTGTTTTGGATCAAAATCAAGGCCTGTTGGGTTTTTACTCGGACAATACGGGAATCCGCGTTTCTGGAAATAGCATCCCCATGTTGTTTGATACTGAAATCGCCGTTGTCCATGGCCTGTTTTTAGATGTTCCCATCAATATTAAGAACAACACAAACTTCGTTTTGGGAAACGTGTTCACCCCAAAAACAGAATCTGAGGTCTTTTTACGTTTTCTGGAAGACGCCTTTTATGTGGGCGAGGGGGACGATACCCTGGTGGAAGGGTATGTAGCCACCAGGGGTACCGGGAGCTTTCTTTTCCCCATTGGGGACGATCAACGCCTCCGTCCCTTGGGCATTAGCCCCCAAAATCCGGAAAACGAAGCTAAATGCGCCTATTTTTTTGAGAATCCGGATGCTCCCGAAACTCTTGGGGAGCGTTTTGATATTTCCCTTAAGGAAAACGATGCCATGGGAATTAGCCAATGGGAATTTTGGAGGTTGGAAGGGGAAAACCCTACGCAGGTGACCCTTACGTGGGATCCTTGGAGCAATTTGGAAGAACTGGCCTCCGACCTTAACCGGGTAAAAGTGGTAGGTTGGAGCAAAGAGCAAGGGCAATGGATAGATTTGGGCAACTCCCAAATAGCAGGCAATATGGATCGTGGCCAAATCACTTCCCAAGAAATCATTCCCGATACCTACGAAGTACTTACCTTGGGGGGCAACCTTGCCCCTATTGATGATCTAAGTACGATTCGCCTGGACGACTATTACCTCTCCCCAAACGGGGACGGGATAAACGATTATCTTGTCTTTGAGGGTATTGCGGATTGGGGCCAAAACGAGTTGCGCATTTTTGATCGTAACGGGGTGGTCGTCTATTCCAAAAGCAATTACGATAATCGATTCAACGGATTGGCCAATAGTGGCTTTTACTTCAACAAAGATGCCGGACTACCTTCCGGGGTATATTACTATGTGATAACCCTTTTGGATTTAGGGCAAAAACATCAAGGTTTTCTATACATCACCCCAAGATAAGGGAAATAAAGTGGATCCATAGACGTTTTTATCACGTACGGGTCTTACTGCGGCGAAAACGTGTGGCGTAATTCGTTAAATTGGCAGAAAAATCCAGAATTGTGCAAGAGTACCATTCAACCCATACACCCTTGAGCATTAGGAGAATCAAAGCCTTGGAAACCTATCCTGTACGACATAACGTCTTGCGCATAGGTAGGCCTTTGAAGGAATGTGCCCTTGAAGGGGATATGCACAGCACAACGGTACATATTGGAAGTTTTTACGAAGGTGTATTGGTAGGGGTGGCCACGTTATTGAAAAAAGAAATGGGGAACCAAGGGATACAATCTGCCTATCAGCTACGGGGCATGGCCATATTGGAGAATCATCGGAAAAAGGGAATTGGAAAAATACTACTTACCTTTGGGGAAAGGCTGGCCAAGGAGGAAGGTGCAGAAGTCATTTGGATGAATGCCCGGGTAAGTGCCCAGGATTTTTATCGTAAATCGGGATATGTGGAAATAGGACAGGTCTTTAAGGTACCCAACATAGGCCCTCACATGGTAATGTTCAAAAAACTATAATTGTTTATGGAAAGAAGATTTTTTTTTACAAAAAAGTAGCCTCTCGGTCTTGGGTTTATGCCTTTGGCCCAGCGCCTTCCCAATCCAGGATAGGGAGTATTCCGTTCTGGAGCTTATGGGCAAGGAAGATATCCCATTGTTCGGGGAGGGTATAAACCTTCGGGAAAAAGCCCATGACGCTTTTGTAAAAATGAAAAAAGCCGCTTATAGTGACGGGGTAGATATCAAAATTGTGTCCAGTTACCGGGATTTTTACAGACAGCGCAGTATTTGGGAGCGCAAGTATTCCAGATACACGGAAGAAGATGGTATGGCACCTCTGGACGCTATAGACCGTATCATTGAATATTCCACTATTCCCGGAACCAGTAGGCACCACTGGGGTACGGATATTGACATCGTAGATGGGTATCGCAAGGTAGAAGGCGATCTACTTGATCCGGTAAAATTTGAAGAGGGCGGCCCCTATTGGGATTTATATCAATGGATGAAGAAAAATGCGGCCGATTATGGCTTTTATTTGGTGTACACGGACGATCCCGGTAGAAGGGGATTTAAATATGAACCTTGGCACTACAGCTACGCTCCTATCTCAAGGCCCATGCTAAAAGAATTCAGGAGCAAGAACATCCAAAAGCTGCTTTTGGAAGATGAATTCGACGGCTGTGAACACTTCACCAATGGTTTTGTAAGAAGTTATATCCGGGACAATATCCTGGGCATAAACCCCATTTTATTATAGATACCGGACAACACCTCTTTTAGCCATACAGTGGTTAAAATTCCGGGAATACGCTAAAACTGGTACCATCCGAGCAAAAAGATACGCTCTTTTGGACAATTCTTCCCGTATTTTGGTATATTGAGAACAGAAAGTACCAAGATTTCCATGAGAAGAAGCAGTTGGAAAATTCGAATATTCATAGGCTTGGCCATTGTGGCCTTTGCCTTCATCCATCGTTTCAACAACAGACAGGAAAATCCTTATACCGGTCGGGTGCAGACTATAGGCATGACCGCCGATGAGGAGATCGCCATAGGTCTGCAAAGTGCCCCCGAAATGGCCCAACAACACGGAGGCCTATACCCGGATGAACGGCTTCAATCCCTGGTGGACGCTATTGGCCATAAACTGGTGAACAACAGCAAAGCTAGGGAAACGCCCTACCAATACGATTTTCATCTACTTGCGGACGACCGTACCATTAATGCATTTGCCCTGCCCGGAGGCCAAATATTTATTACCTATGCCCTGTTTTCCCAGTTGAACGAAGCCCAACTGGCCGGGGTTTTGGGCCATGAAATCGGCCATGTTATGGGAAGACATTCCGCAGAACGTATTGCCGAAAGTAATTTCTGGAAAACCGTCTCCATGGGTGCCTCGGTGGGTGCCGATGCCGGTGGTATAGTAGGGCGTATTGGGCAGAATACCCTGTTAAAAAATGGCAGGGGCGACGAATTGGAAAGTGACGAATTGGGTGTCCTTCTAATGATGCGATCAGGGTACGATCCCTATGAAATGATCCGGGTCATGGAAATACTCAAGGCGGCTGCCGGGCCCAATAGGGTTCCTGAATTTCAAAGCACCCATCCAGATCCGGAAAATCGAATCCAAAAAATCAAGGAAGCCATTCAAGAATACCAGAGTCGGGGTATCCGATAGTAATCATGGTCCATACGTACGCCTTGAATAAAAAACTGTGGAGTTCGACTGAAATTCACTATCTTTACCCTTCCACAAATCTTTTCTACCTAAAATTTAGCCCTTATAGCTTTATAAACTAAAACTATATGGGAACACTTCTACACTTTAAACATCTTTATTCAGCGGCTTTTGACAACTGCAAGCCCGAAATTCTGGTCATATTGCTTAAGGCATATTCGGTTTTTTGTGGTCTTATGCTGGTTATGGCAATCTATGCATTTATGTACAGGGCCTTTACGGGCTTCGAGTTTTAGCATTCGCCCTTTTACTTGAACACTATGGGAAGTGAATGCACTTAAGGGCGCAAACTGGAGTACCCTTAAGCAAAAAAACCTCCGACCATGAGATCGGAGGTTTTTTATGTATGTAGGATTGATGAAATAAAAGTTAGGCTTTCATAAATCAGCAAGATGCTTAGCTGCCCTGTGCAGCCTCTAAAACGGCCAAGGCTTCTTTCGCATTGGAAAGCTCCGCATATTTTTTGGCCGTAAATCCTTTATCGCTCTTAAGCTTTAGGTTGGCCCCATTGGAAATCAAAAGCTTCAATATTTCGGCTTTGTTGTAGCGGGAGGCAAACATGGCCGGTGTCATCCCCATAGATTTTTTATTGATGTTTTCCCCCAGCTCGATCATACGCTTTACAGTTTCCAAATCGCCTTGCATGATGGCCTTGCAAAAGGAACTAACGTCATAGGCTACAAAACTGGACTGGGAAACCACTTCATTTTGGTTTACATCGGAATTGGCGTTGGCTGCAGTAGTCAGCAACAATACGGCCGAGGCAAAGGTTAGAATCGTTTTCTTCATGATGAATGATTTAAATTAGATAATTGATGAATAAGTTTTAATGATATACAAATAGACTGCTTCTATTCCATTTTGTTACGACATTAACAGTTATATAACGTAACTTTAACAAGTTTGGGACGTTGCCACACCCGTATACACACAAGTAACTCTCGTTTCCCCTACATGTTTAACATCCATTCTTTCAACAAGTTGCACATTTTACGCTCTGTTGTAAATGCCCTGCCGTATGATTTATTCTTTTGGGCGGGGTGTTCAATATTTTGCACTCTCATATGAATTGATCATCATTTTTCGATGCTTGCCCCAACCATAATCTCCTATTTCACCAGATTCCCGAATTACCCTATGGCAAGGAATCAAGTACGCTACGGGATTCTTGCCTATGGCAGATCCAATGGCCCTGACGGCATTGGGCTTTTGTACCTTCTGGGCAATATCCTTGTATGCCAAAAACGTAGCTGCTGGTATGGACAACAAAGCTTTCCAAACACTCACCTGAAAAGGGGTTCCCCGAAGATCCAGAACAATCTGTTCCCGAGGGATGTCCCAAGTGGCAAAATAGGCCTGAACCCTTAGCCCATGAACCCCTAGACCCTTTAGAAAATGGGCCTCCGGAAACAAGGCTGCCAAAACTTCCTGGGGCGATATAGGGCTTTGCAGGAATTCCATCTGGCATATACCCCATTTTGATTCCGCAACAACCAACTTGCCAAAGGGGGAATCAATAGTATCATATTGTAATGTCATGCCCACCCCTCGCTTTTGGAATTCCCCTGGCGTACAGGCTTCTATTTTTATAAAGGCATCATGCAAACGACCGTTTCCTGAAAGGCCAACATCATAGGCGGTACCCAAGGTACTTCTCCCCAGTTCCAGGCATTTTTTTGCGTGTTCCACTGTTATATATTGCAAAAACTGTTTTGGGGTAATCCCCGCCCATTTCCTAAATATCCTTTGAAAATGATATTTGCTCAAGTGTACCTGATCCGCAACTTCCCCAAGACTGGGCTGTCTCTGGTAATTCTTTGCTATGTAAAGAATAGCCTTCTCGATACTATCGGCATGGGATGCGTTTTTCATGATTCAAAAGTAGGCTTCCCTATTTTCTGCAACAATCCGTTTCTTGCTTTTTCATCCTAAAAAAGTGATATCCAAAACTTGGTATTTGGCACTAGATAGTACTACTTTTGGTCTTCCTTAAAAAACCGACGATGAACAAGAAGTTACTTTTGATGATTTTGGATGGTTGGGGAAAATCCCCGAACCCCAAGGTATCCGCCATTGCCAATGCACATACCCCCTTTATAGACAGCCTATACACCAAATACCCAGACGCCGATCTTTTAACGGATGGTATGAACGTGGGGCTTCCCATAGGGCAGATGGGCAATAGCGAAGTTGGACATATGAACCTGGGCGCAGGAAGGATCGTTTACCAAGACCTGGCCAAAATAAATCTAGCGGTACAACAGGACACCTTAAGGGACGAAAAGGTGTTGCAGGAAGCTTTCAACTATGCAAATACCCATGCTAAGCCGGTCCATTTTTTAGGATTGGTAAGCCATGGTGGGGTTCACAGTCACATAGACCATCTTAAGGGACTCATCCAAGTGGGCGAGGCCTCTGGAATAAAGAACATGTTTATCCACGCTTTTACGGACGGTCGCGATGTGGATCCAAAAAGTGGTAAGAACCTATTACAGGACCTCAACAGGTTTTGCTCCGGTACCAACGCCCAAGTAGCCAGTATAATAGGTCGTTATTATGCTATGGACCGTGACAAGCGCTGGGAACGTGTAAAGCAGGCCTATGACCTATTGGTACATTCCCGAGGCGAAAAATCCTCCGATGTAACCACTGCCATCCAAAAGAGCTATGACGAGGGCATTACCGATGAATTCCTCAAACCCATTGTCATGGTGGACGATAGCAATACACCTCTTGCAAAAATCCAGGAAGGCGATGTGGTCATCTTCTTTAACTTCCGTACCGATCGTGGACGGGAACTTACCCAAGTATTGAGTCAGACGGACATGCCGGAACACGGGATGCAAAAGCTGGACCTGCATTATGTTACCCTTACCAATTATGACGATTCCTTTAAAAAGGTACATGTGGTGTACGATAAAGAGAATATTAAGGATACCTTGGGTGAAACCCTGGCCCGGGCGGGAAAAAAACAAATTCGCATTGCCGAAACGGAAAAATATCCCCACGTTACTTTTTTCTTCAATGGAGGTCGGGAAACCCCTTTTGAGGGCGAGGAACGCATTCTATGCCCTTCGCCAAAAGTGGCCACCTATGATTTAAAACCGGAAATGAGCGCCTTTGACATCCAAGATGCCATCATTCCCGAACTGGAAAAAGGCGAGGTGGATTTTATATGCCTCAACTTTGCCAACCCCGATATGGTAGGCCACACAGGTGATATGAATGCCGCAATAAAAGCTTGTGAGATCGTGGACAGATGTGCCCGATCCGTAATTACTACCGCTCTGGAAAATGGCTACACTACTTTGGTCATTGCGGACCATGGGAATTGCGATACTATGGTAAACCCGGATGGAAGTCCCAATACGGCGCACACAACCAATCCGGTACCGTTGATTTTGGTAGATCATGAAATCACTTCCATAGAAGATGGTATTTTGGGGGATATTGCTCCTACTATCCTAAAACTTATGGGGGTACCACAACCCGCCCGTATGACCCAAAAATCCCTAGTTTAGACCACGTATCATTTCGCTACCTTTGCCGCTATGGTACATCTAAAATCACCGGAAGAAGTAGAATTGGTACGGGAAAGTGCCCTCATTGTCTCCAAGACCTTGGGCATGCTGGCCTCCGAGATAAAGCCCGGGGTGAGCTCCCTTTATTTGGATGGGTTGGCCGAAACCTTTATTCGAGACCACAAGGCAGAGCCCGGTTTTCTGGGCATGTACAATTTCCCCAACACCCTCAACATGAGCCCCAACGCGCAGGTAGTGCATGGTATACCTAATACAGATCCTTTACAGGAGGGGGACATTATCTCTGTAGATTGTGGGGCCCTTAAAAATGGGTTTTATGGGGATCATGCCTATACTTTCGAAGTTGGCGAAGTTGCCGAAACCACTAGAACCTTGTTGCGGGTTACCAAGGAATCGCTTTATATTGGTATTCGCGAGTTTAAATTGGGAAATCGCGTGGGTGATGTTGGCCATGCCGTACAACAGTATTGCGAAAGCCATGGTTATGGGGTGGTTCGCGAACTGGTAGGGCATGGCCTAGGGAAAAAACTGCATGAAAGTCCGGAAATGCCCAATTACGGCAAACGCGGCCGGGGCAAAAAGTTTGCGGAGGGTATGGTTGTAGCCATTGAACCCATGATCAATATGGGAACCCGTAGAATCAAACAACTTCGGGACGGTTGGACGATCCTCACTGCCGATGGTAAGCCTAGCGCCCATTTTGAACATAATATAGCTCTAGTAAACGGAAAACCGGAACTACTTTCCACTTTCCAGTACATTTATGAAGCACTGGGTATTCAAAGTGATGAGGAAAGGGAATTTCGAAGTGAGGAATTAATTCGTTAATGCCCATGCCTTTAGGTCAAGGGTATACAAAAGACGTTCCTGCATATATGCCGGGCTATTGTGGAGCCATGAGGAAAAATGCGATACAACTACTTTATTGTTTGGGTCTGATTGCCCTATTCGTTTCCTGTAGGGAATCTAAGGAAAAAACCCTGGTTAAGGAAGCGGACAAAGCCCCTAACATTATAATCATACTGGCCGATGATTTGGGCTATGGGGATCCCCGGGTATATAATCCGGAATCCAAGATTCCCACGCCCCATATCGATCAATTGGCTTCAGCGGGAATGCGTTTTACCGATGCCCATACCCCTAGCAGTGTTTGTTCCCCTACACGCTATGGTTTGTTAACCGGCCGATATGCCTGGAGAACCGAATTGCAACAAGGTGTGCTTTGGATGTGGGACAAACCCTTGATCAAACCGGATCGGCTGACCTTGCCAAAAATGCTCAAATCAAAAAGTTATAATACAGCCTGTATCGGCAAATGGCATTTGGGATGGCGATGGCCATCGAATGAAACGGATGACTTTATGAACGATACTATTCCTATCGGCGACTACCAATACAAAGGACGCAACACACTTTGGAAGCAAATCGATTTTTCAAAGGAGTTGGGAGGCGGTCCCTTGGAAGCCGGGTTTGACTATTACTTTGGGGATGATGTCCCCAACTTTGCCCCCTATACCTTTTTTGAAAACAATGGCCTGGTCTCGGTACCGAACACCACAAAGCCCAAGAACATGTACGGGGCTCCTGGACCAATGGCCACCGGTTGGGATTTAACCCACGTAATGCCCCGGATTACAGGGCGGGCGGTAAGCTATATCAATGAACAAGAGAAGACCGGATCCCCTTTTTTCCTCTACTTTGCCTTGACCGCGCCCCACACCCCGATTGCCCCTACCGCAGCTTTTAAGGGCAAAAGTGCAGCGGGGGCCTATGGCGACTTTGTGCATGAGGTTGATTGGACCGTAGGCCAAATAGTGGAGGCCCTCAAAAAAACTGGACAGTATGAAAATACCTTGCTCGTATTCACCTCGGATAATGGATCTCCACAAAGGGACGGCACCCATATGGGTGGGCTTATCGCATCGGTAAAAAAGTACGGACACAATCCCAGCGGACCCTGGAAAGGTATGAAGGCCGATATATGGGAAGGCGGTCATCGCGTACCTTTTATTGTTTCCTGGCCCAATGCAATTCCCTCAAATACAGTCAGTAAGCAACCGGTATGCCTCACTGATTTAATACGTACTGCAGCCAGCATACTTGACATTCCAAAAGAAGAAGGAACCATGGAGGATAGTTATGACCTTTCGCCCGTTCTCAAGGGCCTGGACACAAACATACGTCCCGCCATTGTAAGTCATTCTTCCGATGGCACTTTTGCGATTCGAAAAGGGCCATGGAAACTGGTTCTGGGTAAAGATTCCGGGGGTTTTAGCAAGGGGCTACACGTAGAGGGCATACCCGTTACAACAGAAGGACAGTTGTACAATTTAGAAGAAGACCCCCAAGAAGATAGTAATCTCTATGCCCAATTTCCGGATAAAGTATCGGAATTGACAACCTTGTTGGATGACCTCAAGGCAATGTAGTCAGTGCATACAAAGACCTCATACTCCCCTAGGTGTTTTTAGCCAGGAACAGGAATTGGAGGAAAAAGAGTCTTGTTCAGAAAGCCCTTTTTTAGGGTTGGGATACACTTTACGGAACTACGGCCATGGATTTAGATAATGCAGGATTGTTTCACAGACCTATTTCTTTTTTGGGCCTTAACCTGTTGTGCCTTTTTATCTGCTGCAATTCCCCAAGGGACAAAATAAGAATCTCTTGTGTTGGGGATAGCATTACTTTTGGTGCCCGTCTTGAAGATCCGGAAAAAGATTCCTACCCGGCACAACTACAAGATTTATTAGGCCCCAATTATCAGGTGACAAATCACGGGATTAGCAGCCTTACCCTGCTTAAAAAGGGAACGCCCAATGTTTGGGGCAAGCTTTTGGAGATTACGGAAGCCGAACCTAATATGGTTATTATTAGCTTGGGCACTAACGACACCTGTGGTATGGGAACCTGTGGCGAGCGGAAATGCTGGGAGTTCAAGGATGAATTTTTTGACGACTATGGAAATCTCATCGATGCGTTAAAAAAGCTCCCTTCCCAACCGGATATTTGGGTATGCGCCCCTACGCCCATGGTTCTGGAAACTCCCGGTCTACCTCCGGAACGCATCAAAGGACTAGCTATCCGAAAGCCCAGACTTAAGGCCTACATTGCCGATATCAAAAAAGTGGCGAACGAAAAAAGGGTCCGCTTTATAAACCTGAATACCCCCTTGCAGCACAGACCCGAACTGTTTACGGAAAAAGATGGGGTACACCCCAATAAAGCTGGGTATCTCGCCATTGCGCAATTGGTCTATGCCCAACTAAAACCATAGCAAATCCAATGGCGGTGTATCAAAAGAAGTATAATCCAAATGGGCCAAGGGCCATATCAAATCTTAAATGGCACTGGTACCCCAACCTTGCACCGATAGGAAACCAAAACTCATGATACACTCGTTTAAATTTTCCCGTTTAAGTTACTTGCGTTCCATAGGGGCGATAGCCTTTTTCATAGCGGGCCTGCTGGGTTGGTGTGGTCTAAATGCTCAAAAAGCGGTGGATATTCGGTCAACAGGTTCTCCTGGGAAGGAGCGCCCGTGGAAAGGTTTCCAGAGGGTAGATTTTACCCACACCGATCGCAATGCCCGATTGGTATTCCCTAAAAAGGCCTTGCCGGGCAATCCCTGGGTATGGCGTGCCCGTTTTCCGGACTGGCATACCGATGCGGACAGTCTTTTACTATCCATGGGGTTTCACCTCGCCTATATCAATACAGATGATTTGTACGGCAGTCCAAAGGCTGTCGCCATTTGGGATGATTTTTATAAGGAGTTGACCACCGAATACGATTTGAACGACCAGGTGTCCTTGGCGGGGGTAAGCAGGGGTGGCCTTTTCGTTTACAACTGGGCCAAAAAAAATCCGGATAAGGTAATCTGTATTTACGGTGAAGCCCCCGTTTGCGATTTCAAAAGTTGGCCGTTGGGGAAGGGAACCGGCATGGGCAGTAAAAAAGACTGGGCACAACTCAAGGATGCCTATGGTTTTCGTTCCGATAAGGAGGCCATGGCCTACACGAATAATCCGATTAACGGCTTGGAACCCTTGGCCCAAGCCCGCATCCCTATTCTACATATGGTGCACCTTTTGGACAGCGTGGTACCTTATAAGGAGAATACCCAAAAATTGGTAAACACCTACCTAAAATTAGGTGGTCCGGCCACTGTAGTTCCCTGCAATAAAGGGGTGCGCCTTCACGGGCATCATTTTGACATTCAAACACCCCAATATGTGGCCGATTTTATCGCCTATCACACCCAAAAAAGTGGCCCATTGAACGCAGCGGCCTATCATGCGCCTAGGGATGGTATTGCAAATAGCAAGTTGAAATTTGAACGCTACAAAACCGCCCGGGTTGCCTTTTTAGGGGGATCCATTACCTATAACGGAGGTTGGCGCGACAGCGTAATGCAGTTCTTTGAACAGCGTTTTCCCAAGACGCGGTTCAACTTTATCGCGGCGGGAATTCCTTCCATGGGCACCACGCCCTCGGCCTTTCGCCTAGAACGCGACGTAATTTCCAAGGGGCCGATCGATCTATTGTTTGTAGAGGCTGCGGTAAACGATGCCACACATGGTAGAACGGCAAAGGAACAAATACGGGGTATGGAAGGTATTGTGCGACATATACGAAAACGTAACCCCACCATAGATATCATACTCATGCATTTTGTGGATCCCGATAAGATGAAATCCTATCGGGCGGGAAAGGAGCCTCAGGTAATCACCAATCATGACAAGGTCGCCATTCACTATGGGCTATCTTCCTTGAATCTTGCCAAAGAGGTAACCGAACGTATTGACAACGGTGAATTTAGTTGGGAGAAAGACTTTCAAAACCTACATCCCTCCCCTTTCGGACAAGGCGTATATGCCCGATCCATGATTCAATTTTTAACGGATGCCTACGACAGTTACTTAGACCCGGACGATAAAATTAAGGCTTATGCGCTACCCGGAAAATTGGATGCCTTGAGCTATCACAATGGCCATTACATCAGTATTTCAAGGGCCAAGCTAGGCAAAGGGTGGACAATAGACCCCAACTGGAAGCCCAAGGACAAGACCGGTACCCGCCAGAACTATGTGAACGTACCCATGTTGGTGGGGTCCGAAACCGGAAGGGAGGTCCAGCTCAATTTTGAGGGCACGGCCGTGGGAATTGCCGTGGCCGCGGGCAGGGACGCCGGCATTATCAGATACCGTATTGATAACGGCCCCTGGCTGGAACAGAACCTGTTCACCAAATGGAGCATGCACTTGCATTTGCCTTGGTACTATACCCTGGCTAATGGCTTGCCCCAAGGCAAACATCGATTGACCCTTCGCCTGTCCGAAAAAAAGGATGAACGGAGTACAGGTAGGGTCTGTAGAATTCGGTACTTCTATGTGAATGGTATTGAAAACCATACAAAACAGTAACATCACGCAATCACCAAAACCCAGGAACCCATTGACCCAGGCATATGATACAATTTAAACCCCTTTTCCATAGGTTTTCAAAAATCTTCGGCCTCATCCTAGTTTTGGGCCTATTCTCTTGTACAATGACAAAAAATGCATCCCCCTACCTACCAGACGACCTTTCTTTAAAAGGACGTATGCAATCCGTTTCCCAGGACAATATTTTTCGCTCAGCGGATTATTTCAATTGGGGGTCTTCCATCGTTAAGGGACAAGATGGGTTGTATCATATGTTCTATTCCCGTTGGAAAAGGGAGTATGGGTTTTACGCTTGGTTGACCCATTCGGAAATTGCCCATGCTACTTCCAAAAACCCTACAGGGCCATGGGAGTACAAAGAGACCGTACTCAAGGGGCGCGGAGGGCAGGGATGGGATGCCATTACGGCACATAACCCTAAGATCAAACACTTTAACGGAAAATATTATTTGTATTATATCGGCACCCATTTACGGGGTAAACCGTATACCGATGAAGAGCTTGTTGAAACCGCTAAGGTGGGGTATAGTCATCCAAATTGGAACGTATTACGGCCCAACCAACGTTCTGGTGTTGCGGTATCCAAAGCGCTCAATGGACCTTGGAAACGAATGGATCGGCCCATAATAGAACCTTCTGGCCCCATTATCACGTTAACGGTTAATCCGGCCATAGACCGTGGAGCCGACGGCAAATATTACCTCATCGTAAAGGGGGACAAACCCAATGCCACGGGTTTTGTACGCAACCAGGCCATTGCCGTGGCCAAAAAACCGGAGGGGCCCTTTGTAATGCAGGAAAAACCTGTGATAGATAATCTGGATACCGAGGATATGTCCTTATGGCACGACCCCAAAAGAAATCGTTTTTATGGCACGTACCACGCCCATAGCTTTATAGGCCTGGTCACCTCGTCCAATGGTCTGGATTGGGAACCTGCCGGTGAGGAAAAGATAATGTTAAAAACCATTCCTTTAAAAAATGGGGGAATTATACGACCGGATCGTATGGAACGTCCATTTATCTTTGTGGAAAATGGGATTCCCCAATCCCTTAACCTGGCCGTCAAAGAAGGGGAAGATTCCTATATTGTTTGCGTTCCCATAAAATGACGTAAGAAGCAAGGCAAACCAATTTTTAGTGTATAGCATACAAAACAATTTGATTATGAAGAAGGGTACAAATGTTAAGAGGTTTCTAGTTTTGGCACTAGTGCCATTTCTTTTTACCGAAGCCTGCAAGCAACAAGCCAAAGAGGTCAACGAAAAAAAGGAGGTACAACCCCCGAATATTCTGTTCATCATGAGCGATGATCATGCCTACCAGGCCATAAGTGCCTATGGGTATGGACTAAACAGTACGCCCAACATTGACCGTATCGCAAAGGAGGGTGCCCTATTTACCAAAGGGTTTGTCACCAACTCCATTTGTGCCCCAAGCAGGGCGGTAATCCTTACCGGAAAGCACAGTCACATCAATGGTAAAGTCGATAACATACATGCCTTTAATTGGGACCAGGACAATTTTGCCAAATTACTCCAGGCCAATGGCTATGAAACGGCACTGGTGGGCAAAATACACATGGATGGCCTGCCTCAAGGTTTTGACTACTCCAACGTGTTGCCCGGACAGGGACACTACTACAACCCGGATTTTATAGAGAACGGGGTAAAAAAGCAAATTATGGGCTACGCCACTACCATTACCACGGACATTGTCCTGGATTGGCTGGAAAACAAAAGGGATACCACAAAGCCCTTTTTATTGATGTACCACCAAAAGGCCCCTCATCGTAATTGGATGCCGGAGCCCAAGTAC
>JBCCZF010000007.1:0-16219 GCA_039188035.1 Bacteroidota bacterium
TATTGAAAGACAAGGGATCCTACAAGGATACTTCCCTTCCAGTCCCCATATTTATCGGTGCTTACAAAGGCCATGCCGCTTGGTGCTATACTGGGCACCCAATAATGCACAGGTTGTTCCATACCCTCCATCGCCGTCTTGTCCGTTATAGGCGTACCGCTATAGTTGATACCGTAGGTAATCAGGGGCCAACCGTAGTTGTTCCCCTTTTGGATTGCATTGACCTCATCGCCACCTTTGGGGCCGTGCTCGTGCTCCCATACCTGTCCCGTTCCTGGATGTAGGGCCAAACCCTGCGGATTCCGGTGACCATAACTGAAAATAGCGCTTTTGGCCCCTTGCCGGCCCACAAAGGGATTGTCACTGGGAATGCTACCGTCGGCGTTCAGCCGATACACCTTGCCCCCGTCACGGCCCACATCTTGGGGATTTTCGTCCCGATTGCCTCGATCGCCCACCGTAAAATAGAGATAGCCGTCCTTGTCAAATACAATGCGCGAACCAAAGTGCTGGCCCTTGGTGGTATTGGGCCCGGCTTTATACAGATCTTGAACTTCCGTAAGGGCACCGTCCTTAAGTTTGGCACGGATCAGCTTGGTGTTGCCCCCCTTACCATCACCCTCTTCTGAGGAATGGGTGATATAGAGCCAGCCGTTATTGGCATAATCCGGGTGCAGCTCAATATCCAATAACCCCCCCTGTCCGCGGAAATAAACCTCGGGAACGTTGTTAATTTTGGTCTTTGCACCGTCTTTAAAATGAATGAGTTCCCCGGACTTTTCCGTGACCAACATACCGCCATCCGGAAGGAACGCCATGCCCCATGGCGTCTGCAGTTCATCGATTAAAAGCATAGGGGTAAATGGAATGTTTTTAGGTTCATTTACTTGATTTTCAGCCGTCTGTGCGCAAGAAAAATTAAGCATTACAACGAAAAAATAGAGGGTGCCAATACTTTTTTTCATAACTTCACGTTAAAAGATTTAATATATTAAGGTATGCCGTATCTCCAAAGGTAACCAGAATTTTGGGCTTTGGACAAGTATACCGAAGAATATCTAGATTCCCAAATCGCAGGTATTCGTACCAAATGCTACTTAACCTATGCTCCCAAAAAAACTCAGGCATCTCCTGTATGCGGTGGTATTGCTGGCTATATCGGTAGGTTTTACATCGGCCCTAGCCAACCCGCAATTCCATGGGTTTTTAAACAAGGTGGCTTCCGTGCTGCCTGAAGTATCCAAGCGCACTGCGGAAAAGGCCTTGGATCAGGACTCCCAAACATCCATATCCACCAATTTCAACGGAGCACAAAAGAACGGACAGGCAACCACGGCCAGTGCCGCGATGTTCATGACGTTGATCCAGGGTGCCGATGAGGAAGTCGGTTGTAGTGCAAATGGGCTTACAGTTGCCCGGTTTAACCTTTGTGGAAATTCAGATGACCGCATTATTGCCTTATCGGGAAGTCACAGTTCCGTTTCCTGGCAGATTCTCAATGGAGGTTGTTCCCCGGATATCAACGAGGATTGTCCCAATACTACCCCAGGGTGTTATACCCAAGTGGACACGGGATCTACCTTTACCTTGGATGCTACCGGTATCCCGGCAACCACAGGGGCTGAGTATCGCGTTGTGGTGGATGGTGTTTCCTATTATTTCAAGGTCAAAAAAAGTACAATAACCCAAGAGCACGTTAAAACCGATTTTATTTGCGGCGTTCCAGGAAGGATCCAGATTACCAACTTGTCCAGTGCCTATGAGTTTGCCATTGACAACGGATCTGGTTTTGGTCCCTGGCAAGGGCCTACGTTTGAAAATCTAGTACCGGGCACCTATGTCGTGAAAGCTCGTCTTAGGGGGGTACCCAATACCTGTGAATATCCCTACGAGCCCATTACCATAGACGAATTGGATATGGATATAGGTGTGACCTTCACGGATGCCCAATGCTTCGGGGACACAGGGACCATTACGGTTACGGCCTACAATGTCCCTGGACCCTATAAATATACTTTGCTGGATGGCAACGGCGTACCTCAGGAGTTTACTGCCTTCCTACCGGAAACGGAAAATCCGTACACCTTTTCCGCAGTAGGTTTTGGAACCTATATCGTGCAGGTGGAGACCCAACAATGTAATGGCGATCCGGCCAATGGAATCAACCCGCCCCGTGCCAGTTTGGATGATTCCGGCAACCCTATAGTTATTGGGGCGGGACTTACGGCCTTGGATGCCTCTACCGAGGTGAACAATAGTTTTGGATGTACCGTTGCTCCGAACGAAATTACCAGTGTGGATATTATCCTAAATGCCACGGGAGGAGCACCTCCGTACACCTTCACGGTAAATGGTGGGCCGTCCCAACCTGCATTTACAGGGACTACCACCCATACTGTTACCGGCCCTGGGACGTATGATTTTGTAATTATCGATGCCAACAACTGTACCATAACGGCCTCGGCCAGCGTGGAGGATTTGCTTCCCCCGGATGTAACGGCCAGCGGACTTGATGGGGATTGTACCAATGGCGGTGCCCGGATTAACTTTACGGTAAACGATGCCAGGGGATATAATCTATCGTACAGGGTTCGTTCAACGGATCCCTGGGAAACGGCACCATCGATTTCAGTTACGGCGACACCGGCGGGCACTTTGTATGATGAAATTGAGGTGCGCTACCAACAAGGTGGTTTTGAATGTACCATGCCCTTGCCGGACATTACGGTGACCAATGTTGGGGCCATTGTTGGAACTGCAACCAAAATTTCTGATCGTACTTGTGACGGTACCGGTGGGACCAATGGCGGTCAAATTGATTTTACGCCCGCAAGCGGAGGTTCCGGTAGCGGCTATACCTATAGTGTGGATGGCGTTAATTTTGGTGCTACCTTATCATTCCCAAACCTTTTACCGGGGATATATACCCCCATAATAGAGGATGGGGCCGGCTGTCGCCTGGAATTGACCCCCATCGAGATTTTCGATATTGATCCGCCGACGGATTTAGGTTTTGTGCAGAGCAACAGCAACTGCGCCACAAGTACATCGGATGTGCAATTGGTGCCCACAAGCAATGCGCCCATTACAAACTATGCCATAATAAGCCCCATAACCGTGGACAATTTAGGGAACGATACCTTTGTGGGCCTAAGCACAACAACCTCCTATATTTTTCAGATTACGGATGCCAATGGTTGTATTTATCAGGAAGGCTTTAGTCCGGCTTTGATCAGTTCCATACGCGCCCGCGTTAGGGCTGGGGGAGATTTACGGGTCTGTACCGGTGCCACGGACGGTACAGGTACCTTTTTAGTAGATGGTTTTGCGAACAACTACACCTATAATATTAATGGTGGTACGGAAAGTGCCCCACAAAACAATGCAGAAGTAAATCTGCCACCCTCGGGAGCGGGAACCTATACCATTACGGTAACAGATGTGGACACGGGATGTACGGACACGGCTGCCTTTACCATTGCGGAGCCAGCGGCACCCATTGACCTCAGTGGTTCTTCCGTTACCCCCATGAGTTGTGCCAACAACAATTTAGGAAGGGTGGTGGCCAATGTTAGTGGGGGATGGGGCGGTTACCGCTATACGCTAATTTATCCAGGTGGGGGTACTACCGTGGGACCAAGATCCAGTGGAACCTTTGGAAACCTAGCAACAGCTTCCACTCCGGGAAATCCCTATACGCTGATTGTGGAGGATGCCGAAGGTTGTACCGATACCTTTATTTTTGATCTTGATCCCGTTGCCGCACCCACTATTGCCATTGATGGGGCGGCTACAGATCTTTGTTACGAACCAGCTACCGGAGCCACCATTGCCGTTTCGTCAACAGCGGGATCGGCACCACTGGCCAGTCATCAATATCGCATAAATGGGGGGCCATTACAAGCCGGTCCTGTTTTTACGGGAATAGGCCCTGGAACGCATACTATAGAGGTAGTGGATGGTAATAATTGTAGCGATACGGTACCCATAACCATTAACTCCCAATTGCGGGTTAGAACCAACATACAAACGGAAATTCCCTGTGGGGGAGCCCCAGGCCAGATTAGGGTTCGTGTGGATCGTGGATATGTATCCGGAATAGGCCCTAAGCAATATGAGGTAAGTTCCGATGGCGGATTAAGTTTTGGGGCTCCAAGCCCATTGGCGACCAATACCTTTATATATGATACAACCGTTCCAGGTGACTATGTATTTCGGGTTACGGACAATGAGGGCTGTATACGGGAATCTGTTTCCATTACCTTAAACCCACCTTTAAACATTGCTCCGGCTACCTGGGATGAGGTACCGGTAAGTTGTGGCGGCACGGACAACGGTCGTGTTACCATAACCCCAGATGCCACAGACGGCATTCCTCCTTACGAGATTAATTTTGATGGTCGCGGATGGTCCTCGCAGACCGTGTACTCTGATTTAGCGGCAGGGACATATTCGTATTTGGTACGGGATGCAAGGGGTTGTGAGACCCCTCTTGACAATGTGGTGATTACTACGGACACCACGCCGGTGCCGGATGCCACTGTTAATGATCTTCCGGCAACGTGTACGGCAGGAACGGTAAGCGGTGGTATAGAAATCACCAGTATGGCCGGCGGTACGCCTAACTTTACCTTTATCGTGGAGGATGCGTTTGGTGCGGAAATCACACGTTTGGATAATGTGGATCCGCTAACCCTTCCCATTCAGATTATCGATCCTAGTATCGTTTTGGGCGACTATACCGTAATTACCTTGGATGCCAATGGCTGTAGGGATATGGATGCAGTGACCATAACCACCAATGAGGTAGTTATAAATCCCATCAATTTTACTCCTGCGGTTACCTGTAATGATACTGGTTTTACCTATACTGTAGAGGTGACCCCAACCATATTCCCCACCTTGCCTACCTATCAAATCCGGTTGGCGGGCCAACCGGCCTTTTATGCCTTGAACAACAATTTTGGGCCGGATACCCACGAATTTAGTAATGCTACGGACGGTATTCAATATGGGGTAGCCTATACTGTGGAGGTCCTGGCACCCAATGGTTGTATTTACGAAGAGGAAATTCCCCCCATTGACGGCTTCTCGGATTTAGAGATAAGTGCCGTTTCGGATACGGCCTTTTGCGACAATTTCGGAAATGGAAATGCCAATTTCACGGTGGTGGACTTCCTGGGCCCCGATCTGGATATCGAAATTTTAAACTTGGATACAGGTACCGTAGTGGCCACGGACAACCCTACGGGGCTTACCGGAGGTATTGGTTCCTCCTATTCCGGTTCTTTTGATGTACCTCCCGGAAGCTATCAGATCCTGGTTACGGATAGCGATGGCTGTACCGATGCCACCAATGTGGATATCTTCCTAAACTCCCCCAGTATTGATATTTTAAACAACGAGCCCGCCAATTGTAATGCACTTGGGCAGCTTACTTTCCAAGGGAGTGGTGGTACCCCATTTGCCACAGGAAGTCCCTACCTATATGCGGTGGTGCCTCTTGGGGATCCGGTTGCCTATGGCGGCCCTGCGGATACGACCGATAGTTTTACGGAAGAGACCACCCGGACACTTGCCGGAAGTTTAGCGGGAATCACGTATGAGATTTGGGTGGTGGATAGCCGGGGATGTACCTTTAACGTTACCCAACAAGTGGTTCAGCTACAACCAGATCTAGTGGTACCTACCCCTATTGTAGTCAATCAATGTGACCCAACTTCCACCTCCTTCGATATTACGGTTTGGATGCCCGATACGACAGACACCCCAAGGTTTACCTTGAATGGGGACGAGCAACTGGGTGTGTTGAATATTGCCTTAAATCGATACGAATATACCTATAATGTAAATTCGCCAGGGGATTATCCGATCAGTGTGGTCGATGCCAACGGATGTACTGGTACAGGAACGGCTTCGGTGGCGGAGTTTCTCTTTGCCTCCGTGGGCAGTGTGGTACAACCTAGTTGTGCGGACAATGACGGGGAAATAACCATTTCGGCTACCGGTGGTAGCGGTAATTTTGATTATGAACTTACGGGGATTGACTTTCTTACCAATCCTGTGGGACCTATTAACCAATCGGATGATCCATTGTTTACGGGGCTGGCCCCGGGAACCTATTCCGTGACCGTTTTGGACAGGGATGTTATGGATGGTACCGGCAATTGCACGGTAACCATCAATACCATTGAAATAGAGGAAGCCATAGATTTGGCAATAGATACGGTACGGGACGTCGATATTTCCTGTAATGGGGAGACCGATGGGAATATTACGGTTAACATCGATCCTGCAAATCCTGGAGATTCACCGTTGACCTTTACTTTGTATGAATCCGGAACTACCACCGTTGTGGCAACAAACGGCACAGGCTTCTTTGATAACTTGGGCATGGGCACCTATGATGTGGTAGCGGTTTCGGCCAAGAATTGTGAGGATCGGCGCAATGGTATTGCCATAACCGAGCCCGTTCCGTTCTCCATAACAGCGGCAGCACCGGATTTTGTCTGTGCCCCAGGAGCCAATCGCTTTAGTTCGTCCATAATAACGGTAACCGTTATTGATCCGGGAACCCTGGGCAGCGGCTACCAATTTGGAATTACGGAGAACCTTGCGGATATCCATATAGGGTATCAATCGGCCAGCACCTTTGAGGTGGTGGATAATGGTTCACCCCGGGATTTCATTGTGTATGCCATTGACGGTAATGGATGCCGTACCGAATTCAATCTACCAACGATTAATCCGCCAACGGGGGTTGTGCCCACCATTGTAAATGTGGAGCCCTTGGATTGTGCCAATCCAGAGACTGTACGTATCCAAGTAACTGGAACCGCCGATTTTACGGTAAACACCATTTCCGCAGTACCTGTTGGCCCCGTTTCAAACGCGGTCGGCGTGGACTTTGTGGAGGTGGATTTGCCCACCTCCGGGGATTACCTTTTTGAAATTCAGGATAATATTGGCGGTTGCGCCTATCCCTTACCGGTCCATACGGTGGACGCCCCGGTTCTCCCAACGGTTACTATAAGCGAAGCACAGCCCGTAGTATGCTTTGGGGACAGTAGCGGGGCACTTTTTATTGAAGTGAGAACCTACACCGGGGAGTATGACTATATCGTGTATCGCGGAGACGATTTGACCAAAACCACGCCTATTGCCTCCGGAACCTTTAATACCAACGATTATCCGGATGCAAGTGGGGACCCCGCTAGGATACCCAATTTGCCGGGGGGCAACTTTTTTGTAGAAGTGGTATCCACGGATGCGCCTTTCTGTTCAGCGGACAGTGGAATAGCAAACATTGGAAGCCCAACCGGCCCCCTAGGGGTAACCACCATTCCCGTAGGCAATGTAAGTTGTACCAATGATACCGGGATAATAGAGGCCACAGGGGAATTGGGATGGGTGACGGCCCCCTATGAATACCGATTGCTCCGCAGTACGGATAATGGTGTTACGTATCCGGATGAGGTAGAACCCTTCTCCACAAATCACGAATTTACGGGTCTTCCTTTTGGTTTTTATCGTGTAGAAGTGCGGGATGCCGAAGGTTGTGTGGCCTTGGATGATATTGAACTTGAGGAAGTACCCCAATTGGATGCGGGTATCCGGGAGCCCCAATCCCTGGTTTGCCCCAATGGAAACAACGCCATCCTGGAAGCCTACGACCCAACAACGGGAGATGCTTCCACGGCGGTGGCAGGAGCCACCGGTGGCTTTGCCGGAGCGGGGTATAACTACCGCCTTCTCTATTTGAATAGTAACAACAACACGGATATCCACTCCACCAGTGGGTTACAGAACACCCCTACCTTTGCTACGGCTACTGGACAAGGATACCTTAGTGCGGGATGGTATGCTATAGAGGTTTCCTCGAGCTTTGGGTGTCTCTTTGTGACCGATCCCTATCGCATAGATCCCCCGCCGCCTATACAACCACGTTTGGTACAGACCCAGGTACCTGGTTGTGGTGGCGATGGCCAAATGCGCTTGTCCATAGAAAATCATGATCCCGCCTCAGGTTTTGAATACGAATACCGGCGGATACCTACCCCGGATCCCATAAACGACCCCTGGACGGATATGGGCACAGGAGCTTCCTTTGTATTATTGGATAGACCGGGAAGCCCTACGGGGATTAGTTATCAATACGAGGTTCGGAAAAAGAATATCACCAATATATGTCAGCCTGTAAACTCCAATGGTATTACGCTAACCGATGCCTTTGGGGTAACCATAAACGTAAATACCCCGGACGATATTTCCTGTGCTTCCGAATTGGATGGACGTATAGAATCCTTTGTGAGCGGTGGTGTAGGCAACAATGTTTTCTTCCTATATGAGGGAGATCCCGTGGACGCCTTTAGTCCGGATTTCGGGGCGCGGTTTTTGAATCAAAACTTTACGGGAACCTTTGAGGGACTGGATGAGGGCACCGATTATTACGTGGCGGTAACCAGCGGATTGACCTGCTTTGATGTCAATGGTCCACATGCGGTAATTAGACCGGATCCTATTTTAACGGATGACGATGCTACCCCGGTAAGCTGTAATGGGGAAAGCGATGGAACCCTTACCGTAACGGTCACCAGTGGTGGAGAGGGACTCATTCAGTTTGCCATTGCCCCTAATTTTAATGAATTCTTTAGTGATCCCGTTACCCCCGGTAGTTACACCTTTGATGAGCTGCCCCAAGGCGATTACGAAGTATTGGTCCTGGACGAAAAAGGATGTTTTGTAACGGTCATGGTCAATGTGCCCGAACCGGATCCCTTGTCCATTACCAATATTGAGACCACCCCGGAGCTTTGTATCGGGGCAAACAATGGTACCGTGGTATTCGAGATTGCCGGAGGTACCCCTTTTGTTGATGCCTTGATAAGTCCCCTTCCTTACTACGAATACAAGATAGAGATGGTGAGCCCTGTGAACGAACTGGGAACCGCAGTCTTTGCTCCCTATGATGGAAGCATTGTTATGGACTTGGAGGGCGGGGCCTCCTATACTATCAATGTACAGGATGCCAACGGCTGTAGTGTTTCCGAGGTTTTTACCGTGGGAATTGGAGTAGATCTTACGGCGCAGCCTATAGTGGTTTATGGATGCGAGGGTGTTTTCCCGAATAGTACCTCTTCCGTTCTATTACAGGAACGGGATTTGCTGCCCCAGGTATTGTTTGCCCTGGATGTTGACGATATTAATAATGCGGACACCACACGTTCCTGGGGCGATTTGACTCCCGGAGACCATACCGTGTACATTTACCACGAAAATGGATGTGTAAATTCCGTGGATTTCACTGTTGATGCCTATGACCCCTTGGCCCTTAGTGCTGTAAAAACAGGCCCCAATGAGCTCACCGCGACGGCTTCAGGAGGTTTTGGGGGATATGAGTATTTCTTCCAAGGGCAATCCTATGGCGAGGACAATGTGTATACGACCAATGTAAGTGAACTCGTGGAAGTACGGGTGGTAGATCAAAACGGATGTGAGGCCATGGTGTCCGTTCCCTTTGAATTTACCGGAATGTTGGAAATCCCCAACTTTTTTACGCCGGATGGGGACACCTACAATGATTTATGGGAGATTGGTGGTAGGGAGTTCTTCCCCAATATAGAAGTAATCATCTATGATCGGTACGGTCGTGTGATAGCCACTTTGGACCAGGTACAAAATTGGGATGGCACCTATGAGGGTTCCCCCTTGCCAACAGGGGATTACTGGTATGTCGTGAATCAGAACGATGGTCGGGACACCCGTTTTGTAGGTCATTTTACCTTGTATAGATAAACAATACCAACCTATAGTTTAAGTAGCGCGAAAAGGTCGTTCCGAATGTATTTTCGGGCGGCCTTTTTCATTTTTTGCGCATTTGTTACTTCGTTATCCGCTTCCCTTTTGATAAAATACTGGAAAGGGGTTTGCATTCCTATTGCTATTTTGAGGGCAGGCTATAAGGGGGCAAATCTATGGTAAAACAAGGTGTTGGATAGGTTCCCGCTTCCAAAATGGTCGTAGACGTTGTGCAATATGAATGTCCGGCAATACGTAGTGGCTTGTTTTGCTCTGTTCACAGGTATGGTTTCCCGTGCCCAAGGGGACACCCTAAAAGGATTTACCTATATCCGGGTCGATAGTACAAAACAAAAATGGGGTGATTGGGATACCCCGGATTGGTTGCGTTATTTTGGATTGGATGCCGGGGATGTGGATCGTGATGGTAACTTGGATATTGTATCGGGCAGGTACGTGTATCACAATCCTGGTGGGAGTATGCAGGAACCGTGGAGGCGCACGGTATTGGACGACAATGTGGATGCCATTTTCATTTTGGATGTGGACGGCGACCCTTATGCCGACATCATTGCTATGGCCCTTCCCAAAATATATTGGTATGAGGCCACAAATATGGCGGGGACAAGTTATCAAAGAAAGGTAATCGGGCAAGTTCCGGCAACGAGCCATGTAAACAGTCAAGGTTTTGAAAAGGCCCAGTTGATTTCAGGGGGAAAAGAGGAATTTGTAATCGCTGGAAACGGGAATATTTATTTGGTTTCCCTTCCCAAAACCAAATCGGCAACGTTGGATTGGAAAGTGGATCTCGTTTGTGAAAACACCTCGGATGAGGGCATAGGCGTGGGGGATATAGATGGCGATGGCGATTTGGATATCGCGGCCGGTCGCAGGCCTACAGGGGAGGGGGAACCCAAGATCCTGGTGTGGTTCCAGAATCCCGGGCATACGGATAAACCATGGAAAGAAACGGTTGTGGGCCAAAGTGAACATCCCATAGATCGTGTGGAAATCGCGGATATGAATGGGGACCAAAAAGCGGATATCGTCATTACGGAGGAGCGCTACCCCGGATTGGAACCGGATGCCAACTTTTGGTGGTATTCCCAAGAGGCGAACAATTCTTGGAAACGCCATAAGATCGTCACCCAATATTCCATAAACAACCTGGACATGGCGGATTGGGATGCGGATGGTGATATAGATCTTCTTACCGCGGAACACAAAGGCCCAAAGCTGGAGCTCCAACTCTGGCAAAACGATGGTTTGGGCCATTTCTCAAAACAAGTAATCGATACTGGGAAGGAAAATCATTTGGGCACCCAATTTGCGGATGTGGATAACGACGGCGATTTGGATATTATTGGAGCCGGTTGGGACCAGCACCAATACATACATCTATGGCGAAATGATAGGGTTGCGTCCCTAAAGTCCGGTATGCTGTTTCGGGAATATCCTTGGATCCCTAAAAGCATCAAAGATAAAGGCGGATTCCTAAGGGTGGGAGGAAGACTGGGTTACAGCACCAATACCGACCATTTCCCCACGGACGGACATCGGAACGGTTTTATCCCACTGCAGCAAGATCTGGATTTGGAAAATGCCATTGGTGCCGAGGTTTTTGTAGAACGGGTACAGTCCCATGAAGATACCAAGGTTTTAAAGATACAGTTCAACGATGGTATGCCTATCCCGCTTCCGGAACCAAGTACCCTTCCCGACCCCGCTACGGATTATATGTTCCATAGTAATATACGGGTGGCCGTTCCCCTTTCGAATCTGCGGGAAGGCAAAAATAATACCTTTAAGCTAAGCGTGGCCAAGGAACAATCCTGGGATTGGCCCCAAAATCTGGTATACGGTCTGGTACTCCGCGTGTATTATGCCCCAAATGGGGAAGCGGCAAGTAGGATGCGTATTTCTGGAGTAACACCCCGGGATACCCTTGGCCATCGGGTACAGCTTTCCCTTCTTGGAGAGCATTTGGAGGATATCGTCTCCGTAGACTATGTGGGGTTGTATGAGGATATCAATATTCAGGGCGATGGCATCTACCGACAGTGGCAATACAGATATCATAGAGGCAAAAGACAATATCACATAGGCACGGCTTTTCAAGCTCCATTTAACATTACTTGGGATACGGAATGGATACCCGATCAGCAGGATCCAATAGTTGTAACCGCATTGGCCAAAAACGGGGATGGTCTTATTTGGGTGCTCCCAATGATTCAGGGATTGTCCTTGAAACGTTCCCATTCTGTTACCTTGATAAAACCCTATGGCCAAAAGGCCTTTTGGACAACCCGAAATGGGGAACATGACCAACACTTGGATGTTCCTCGGGAAGTTTCGAAAGTGGATAGTGCCCGGTTGTTTTGGAATAGTTGGAGTCCTTGTTATTCCAATGGTATTCGCTTGAACGATTTTGAAATGCCCCCGGCGGATGGTTTACCGTGTTATGATGCTTTTTGGCACCAAAAACAGGTTCCTATAAACGCTATAAAAAAGGGGAATAACACCCTTGTCACCTTAAAAACACCCTTGCACAACGGAAAAATGGTCCATGGCATGGAAATCCAATGGCCAGGTATCATGCTTAAGCTAAGACAGGAAAAACAGCAGGGTAATCCTGTTTCGATTCAGGAAGGAAATTATGGGAACCGCCCGCACTTTATCATAAAAACGAATACGGCCATTTACTATTATGATATCGCCGGGGGCGGTTTTTCCCGAATCTTGGATGTTTTTGGCAACGATTGGATAGGCTATAGGGCCGAACCTTGGAACCAATACCCGGCCTCCGCTGCATCTGCATTTCGGGGTTTGCCCAATTTGGTGTTCGCGTCCAAAAAGGATATGGGTGCCGGCCATCCCGGACATGATAAATGTGTTTCCGAATTTGTGGCTCCGAACAAGATCTATACCAGGACAAAGAGCGGTCTTTGGGAATGGCAATGGACTTTTTGCGCGGATCATGCCAAATTGGAAATCCTTCACACGGAGGATGATGTACCATATTGGTTTTTATATGAGGGAACCCCAGGAGGGCAATACGCTCCCTCGGAATCCTTTTACAGCAGCGATCTTTACGGCCCCCAATCCGATGTTCCGGATTTCTATTTGGGAAAAATTGATTTTAAGCCTTTTCGTTGGGCATACTTTGGTCGCAGGAATGTGGATGCTACTTTTTTTGTTGCCCAATTGCAAAAGGATAGGGCATTGGGTATGATGTCCTATTTGGGCAATACGAAAAAAGGAGCATCAAGCCCGGACGGGATGACGGTCTTTGGTTTTGGTCGTGGCCCAGATACCAAGCCTTTGCTTTACGGAAAGCATTCCTTTATTATCGGGATGATGGATTTTGAGGTAAGGAGCCGGCCAGGACATCAAAAAATGGCAAAGCATATTAATGCACTGCTCAACTAAAAAAAAGGAAAATGAAGGCGATGAAACATATCATGCTGCTTGTTGCGGCGATGATACTACTAAGTGCGGGAATCTCTTGTAAAAAAGATAAAAAGAAGGAAATGCCCCCAAAATCGGGGATTGAGAAAGAGCTGGCCTTTATACAGCGCAAAATTGCGGATAGTGCCAAGTTCTGGTGGTCCCATTTCCCGGCAGATGTTACCGGGGATGGCGTAGGGGATCTGTTGTTCATTAACAACAATGCCACAGGAGGTTATTTAGGATACTATACAGGACGGAAACAGGAAGGCCTTTGGAGGTTGAATATTATTGCCAAAGAACCGCCTTCTGGGGGTCTTTTTGCTAGTGGGGATTTGGAAGCGGCGGATATTGATAACGATGGTGATATTGACCTTATAGGTATCAAACATCCTGGAGAATGGGCCGATGCAGGGGCCGATGCCGAGATTTTTTGGTACGAGAACCAAGGAAATATCTGGAAACCCCATACTATTGGGGTGGCACCCAATGCCATTAAGGATGTAAGCTTTGCCGATTTCGACAAGGATGGAAGAATGGATTTGGCCTTGCTGACCTTTGAGGAGAACACGCTAAGTATTTTTAGGCAGAAAACGGTGGATTCCTGGGAACGTGTCCAGTTTATTGTAAACAAAGTATTGCACGAAGGTATGGGCGTAGGTGATTTGAATGGGGACGGTTTCCCGGATATTGTAGCTACTGGAATGATCTATTACAATCCCGGAAAAGATATCAAACAACCCTGGCAGGAGGTAAACCTGGATTCCCAATGGAACGATCAGGAAGGCGATTGGTCCCGCAACGGTACCAAGACCTTTGTCCGGGATGTGGACAATGATGGAAAAGCGGAAATTTATATGGGCCATTCGGAACGTGCCGGTTACCCGCTCATGGTCTATAAACGTAGGGGCGATACTTGGGAAGGCCAAGTGATCAAGGATAGTATTGCTGCTTGCCATACCCTGCAGGTGTTCGATTTTGACCTAGATGGGGACTATGATATCCTGGCCGGGGTAAACCGGGGGCGGGCCGTGAATTTGGACAAGACCAACTTTGAGGTGAGTTTGTTTTTGAATCAAGGGGATTATAAGACCTATGACGAGATGATTTTGGAGACCAACGGTATTTATAACGGTCAGGCCATGGATTTTGACGGCGATGGGGATATGGATATTTTTAGGTACCCCGATCATGAATCCAAGGATTTTTATCTTTTGGAGAATACCCTAAAGACGCCTTAAATTGTGGCATAAAATCCAAAGAGTTCAATACAATTATGCACAGTTCTAAATGGATAAGGGTGTTTGGAATGGTTGCGCTCATGCTTCAAGGCTGTTCGGCGCAACCCAGCCCAAACTTAATCGATGCGGAACAGGAAACCGTGATTGAGGAACGGTTGCGATATTACCTGTACTTTCCGTCGGACTATGAATCAAAACCCAAAAACGATTTTCCATTGTTGTTGTTCCTACATGGCGGCGGGGAGTCCGGGGACAGTTTACAGACCATTAAAAAAAATGGGCCGCCGAAAATGATCGTTGAGGGCAAGGAGTTTCCTTTTTTGATCTTGGCCCCGCAAAATCCGTATCGAAAAAAATGGTGGAACGTGCGTGCCGTAAACCAGTTGTTGGATTCGGTGATTCGCCGGAATCGGGTGGATCCCAACCGCATCTATTTAACAGGATTAAGCCGGGGAGGGGGTGCGGTTTGGGAAATGGCGGTGCAGTACCCCAATAAATTTGCGGCTCTGGCAGTGGTTTGTGGCATGTCTCCTGTACCGTATGCCTCCTGGATTGATAAGAATTTACCCATTTGGGTGTTTCATGGCGAGGAAGATACATCCATTCCCTTTTCGGAATCGGAGACAATGGTGGCCGCTTTACGGCAAATGGGGTATAATGTGCGTTTTACGGCATACCCGGAGGTAGGGCATGACGCATGGGTGCCCGCGTACCAGACCGAGGAGTTATACACCTGGTTTATGGAACAGGAACGAAAGAAAAAGAAGTAAGTTTATGGAAGGGTTTAAGAAGATTTGCTGTTTGTGGTTATGTGCGGGGCTTTTTTCCTGTAATCCGGCACTGCCGGAATATACGGGGGTCTCCTCCGATGGGATTCGTCTAAATCAACTGGGATATTATCCCCAGGCGACCAAGAGGGCAATTTTGGTAGATGCCGTCAATACGGAGTTTAAAGTAGTGGATAAAAACACCATGCAGGAGGCATTCTCCGGAAAATTGTCCGAGGCCAGAGACTGGGAACTTTCGGGGGAAACCGTTAAAGTCGCCAATTTTAGTGCCTTGAACAAGGAGGGCACCTATCTGTTGTGGTCCGAGGGCCTGGGCTACTCCCATCCTTTTGAAATTGGAGGGAACATACTTGAGGACGTCTTTTTGGGATCCATAAAAGGGCTCTACTACCAGCGGATCGGGATTCCCCTGAAGGAAAGGCATGCCGGAAAATGGCATAGGCCCATGGCCCATCCGGACGACAGTCTGCTATACCACCCCTCCAGTGGTCGGGAAAAGGGATATATGGCGTCGCCTGGCGGCTGGTACGATGCCGGGGACTACAATAAATACATTGTAAACGCTTGTTTTCCCCTGGGACAATTGTACCTTTTGGAGGAGCAATACCCGGAAATTATAGAGGATAATGCCCTGAATATTCCCGAAAGTGGCAACGGGGCAAGTGACTTTTTGGACGAATTGAAGTATGAAATGGATTGGGCCCTGACCATGCAGGATGACGACGGCGGACTGTTCCATAAGCTTACGGCCAAGGGTTTTGAAGGCATGGTAATGCCCCATGAGGCGCAAAGTCAGCGATATATTGTGGGCAAGGGCACCACAGCTACCCTGGATTTTGCGGCAGCGGCGGCACAGGCCTACCGTATTTTTAAGGATAGCGAACCGGAATATGCCCAAAAGTGCCTGGATGCGGGCAAACGCGCCTATGACTGGGCCATGAAAAA
>JBCCZF010000008.1:0-16042 GCA_039188035.1 Bacteroidota bacterium
CAGGGCGGGCAATACAAAACTATTTTTCCCATTTTTTGCAAATTCGGGAATCCAGCCATCGTTGGTGGTTACATTAATGGAACCATTCATGGCGGCGGTCATTCCGCTAGTGCCGGAAGCCTCTCGGGTTATCCGCGGCGTGTTGAGCCAAATGTCCGATCCGGCCTTTAGTTTTCTGGACAAAGCGATTTCGTACCCGGTTAAAACGGCCATTCGCGGTTCGTGTTTGGTGAATCCAACAAGATGGTTAAAGGTGTCAATGGCCGAAAAGTCCATAGGATACGGTTTGCCTGCCCAAATGATTTGCACAGGATACGAGGAATTGTCCATAATCTCGCGAAAACGCTGGATGTCGTGCAATAACAAATCGGCTCTTTTATATCCTGCAAATCGCCTTGCCCAGACAATGGTCAATACTTTGGGGTCAAACAGTTTTCCTGTCTGGTCCAAAACCAATTCAAAGAGCTCCTTCTTCAATTCTATTTTTCTTTTGGCCAATGCTTTGAGGTTGCCCTTTTTCCAGGCTTTCTGAATATTCTTGTCCTGCCAAAATTCCAAATTTTGCGCATTGGTAATCGGAATGATCTTATGGGCATCGCCATAGCCGTTCCACATAGATCGGGATATCTTGGCATGTAGTTTGGAAACGGCATTTGCTTTTTTGGCCATACGCAGGGCGCAGACCGTATAGTTAATGGTATTGCCGTTGACCATTTCCTTTTGAAGTTCCTTTTCGGAAAGTTTTCGGCCAAAAAACCCAAAAGTGTTCAAGTGGTATCCGTCCCTTTCCTCGTTTCCCCCTTTTTCAGGCGTGTGTGTGGTGAAGACCATTTGCGACTTTTTCACCCCCTGGTCGCGCAGATAGTAAAAAGCGGGGAGGGCATGCCCTTCGTTTAAGTGGTATACATCGGCCCCGCCTAAGCGTTCCACGATTTTCGCCCCGCCGATGCCAAGAACAATGCTTTGGGCTACCCGCGTCATCTCATTGGCGTCGTACAAATAATCTGTAATGGTACGGGATAGAAAATCATTGCCCTCCACATCCGTGGTTAGAAGATAAATGGGGGCACAGTTGAAGGTTTCTGGTTTTAGTACAAAAGCCCGCACCTTTACCTTGGGATTGTCAAAAATCTGTACTTCTACCTCCAAGCCGGTATCCTCTAGAAAACTATAGGTTTTCTCTACAGAGGTTGTCTGCAAGGTTTGGTCCTTGTTGCGGCCCTGGTCATAATAGCCGTATTTCCAGAGCATACCAATGCCTATTATGTTTTGCTTTAGGCCCAAGGCGGAACGCATATGCGACCCTGCCAAGAAGCCCAATCCACCGGAATATATCTTTAGGCCCTGGTGCACGGCAAATTCCATGCTAAAATAGGCCGTTTTCTTGTTGTATGCCTTGGTCGGCGTATAAGGGTGGTACCACGTGTTGTATTTGGAGAGAATCTCTGTTGTAGCCATAGGGTGTTGTTTCTTTAATATGGAATCAATTGTAGAAGGCTTTGGACAACTTCCATTTTTTCTTGTATACTGCACGAAATCATTGGTTTTCTGGTCCTTGACTTCTTTGCAATTTTTGTCATTTCAAAACCTTTCTTTTACGTAAAAATAGGGCGATATCCGCTGCTACCCAATTTTTTCTACATGGAATTTAAGGGCATTGAAAGGATAACTCCCGGTGATACGGGAACCAATTGGAGATCAAAAGTTAAAACCTCAAAAAAAGGGTATCCGACTTGACAAATAGATAAGAAAGAAAAGGGTTAAAATGAAAAAACCCAAAAAATAGTCCCTACTGGAAAGCAATTTATTCTTTATTCTAAAAATAGTTTTTCGGAAAACACCGGGCAATGGGTCGTTTTTTACCCATCACACCTCAAATCGCCAACCATAAGGATCCTCGGAACGATTGTATTGGATGTCCGTAATGTGCTTTTTGAGGAAGGTGGCATAGCCGTCGTTCATTTCCGGGAGGTGATAATCCCTTCCCCGATAGCCAAATGCGGCAATAGGGGATACAACAGCGGCGGTTCCAGCGCCAAACATCTCTTGGAGTTTCCCATCTTCTGCAGCTTTCACCACCTCGGCTACGCCGACCTTGCGTACTTCCGTGGGAATATTTCGGGCCTTGGCGATTTCGAGGATACTTTTACGAGTGATGCCGTCCAGGATACGGTCGTTCGTAGGGGCGGTGATCAAGGTGTCCCCAATACGCACAAAGATGTTCATGGCGCCCGCCTCTTCAATGAACTCGTGGGTATTGTCATCCGTCCAGATTACCTGCTGATATCCTTTTTCAACAGCCAATTGTGTGGGGTAGAATTGCCCCGCATAGTTGCCTCCAGCCTTGGCGTAGCCAACGCCCCCATTGGCCGCCCGGGAGTAGTTCTCCTCAATAAGCACCTTTACCTTTCCCGAGAAATAGGCTCCCGAAGGGGCCGTTGCGATAATAAAGGTATACGCGTCCGCCGGGGTAGCCCTAAAGCCTTCCCCGGAGGCAAAAATAAAAGGTCGGATGTAGAGGGAACTTCCCTCCTTGTTCGGGATCCAGGCACTATCCAGTTGTAAAAGCGTCCTAAGCCCTTCCATAAAGTATTCCTTGGGCAATTGGGGTATGGCCATCCGCTGGGCGGAAATGTTCAAACGTTCCTGATTGTCCTCAGGGCGAAAAAGCCATATTTTTCCCTCGTTGTCCTTGTAGGCCTTCATGCCTTCAAAAATAGCCTGTCCATAATGGAAGATTTTTGCCGAAGGAGCCAAGGATATGGGACCGTAGGGTATAATATTGGGCGCTTCCCAGGTACCGTTCCTATATTCGCAGACCAACATATGATCGGAGAAGACATCGCCAAAGGAAAGATTTTCAAAATCTACGGAAGCAATTTTTGAAGCCTTTGTCTTTTCTATGCTAATCTTGTGGGCCGTGGGTATCATTTTAACCAAAATTTAAACCCCAAAAATACGGTTTTCTGGGTACCAGCCCTTCTTTTTTTGCCCAAAAATGCCCAGTTTTGCATAGCCCGTTCAAATTTGTTTTTAGAAACCCACCTATACCAGATCGGATATGACCGCCTAAACACGCTCGAGCAAGGACGGATGGTCATAGGCCATTGTTGTCTCCGGAAAGCTTTCGGGAGAGACATTGATGGCGGGGTTTGGCAGTGCCGAAATGTGCATTTTTAACTGGGTCCTTTACAAGAAGCCAGATATGGTGATGGCTGCGAAAAGTGGATCAATAAAGCAATTGACAAATTCCTGGGCAATAAATAAGGATACTGGGGAATATTTATGGATTTAATCTAAGGAGGTATGAAATGGATTGCGGTCGGAATACTGTTTTTAGGTATTCAAATAGGTTGTTTTGCACAGGACAAGGCCCCGTTGGAATATAAGTCTTTTGGGGACACTATTACCCCGGAAGGGGCACTTTCCGAACAAGGAATGTATGCCAAATATCAGTCCATGGGAGCGTCGGATTCGGTTAGTACTAAATTTGGTGCCTTGGTAACGGGCGTTTGCCAGGTAAAAGGGTGCTGGATGAGCTTGGAACTCCCAAATGGTGAAGGGGCCATGGTGCGTTTTAAGGATTACGGTTTTTTTGTGCCTACGGACGTTGTCGGGCGGCAGGTAGTCGTAGACGGCACTGCTTTTGTTGAGGAAATTAGCGTGGAAGACCAAAAGCACTACGCCCGGGACGGGGGTGCGTCCGAGGAGGAAGTGGCCAAGATTGTGGAACCTTTGAAAACCTATGGTTTTGAGGCTATTGGGGTTTTGCTAGCGGAGTAGGGTGAGGCGAAAAGTAGTGGATACCGCCGATGGTTCCCGTACCATATACCTGGAAGACTGGAATGAGTCCTACCATTCCAAACATGGTGCCATACAGGAGGCCTATCACGTCTTTATTAAAAATGGGCTTTCACTTTTTGTATCCGGGACCGTATCTATTTTGGAAATGGGTTTTGGCACGGGACTCAATGCCCTAATTACGTTGATCGAGGGCCGTATGGGAAATCTGAACATTAGCTATACGGGAATTGAGGCGTATCCGGTAGCCCCGCAGGAGCTCAAGGCCTTGGATTATGGAAAACAATGGGATTCCGGCATTCAAGCGTTCTTTGATAGGATGCATACCGGTCCATGGGAAAAGGAGATCGTTGTTTCGTCACATTTCACCTTATGTAAAAAACAAATCGATTTTAGGGAGGTGGAGGCCGTAGGCCAATATGATTTGATTTATTTTGATGCCTTTGGGGCCCGGGTGCAACCTGAATTATGGACCGAGGCCATTTTTACGCAAATGTACCAAGCCTTAAAAAAGAATGGGGTGTTGGTGACCTACTCGGCCAAGGGTAGTGTACGCCGGGCCATGCAAACGGTGGGTTTCCAGGTAGAGCGCTTGCCAGGCCCACCGGGAAAGCGTGAAATGCTAAGGGGCAGAAAGTGAACCTAGACCCAAAAAAGGGGTTGTCTAAAAGGTCTATTTAAGGCGGTTGTTAGGCTGTGCTTGTCGAAACCTATTTCAAAAAATCATCAAGTTAGAAGATTTCGTTGCGCCTGCCTTGGCAGCACGTGGGCTTAATATGAAATTCTAGCTTGCTCTTTAGACAACCTCTTAGCAGTTTAAGAAATCCCTACTGTTTGATCAAAGGCCAGGGTAACTTTAAACGGAATCAAATTAGGGATTGCCTGTCCGGAAGGCAAACGACCAATGAAATGATCGCTGACCTTTAGGGTAATCCTACCTCCAATACCAACTTATTGTCCTGAATCCTCTTTCGAAATCGTATATCCATAGGCCTACTTCTATTCTTAAAATCTATGGTGCCGCTAACAATAGAATTGTTGTCCCTATTTTTCTTAATGGATTTTCCACTAAAGCTTAAATTTTGGGTACTCAATCCACCGATACAGGACGGATAATCCGGGTTGATGCCGTCAAATAAGTTTAAAGGCAGTTCAAGGCCGTTCAAAGCTTGGATGTTCAAGATCGCCTGAAAGCGCATTAAACGATACATTTCCGATCAAGGCAAAACTATCCAGGTTTATGGGTGATACCGGATTGGAAAATACGCGGTAGGAATTTGGGATTTTCATGTGAATTGCGAAAAAACCAATTCCTGTGATATGATTTAAGAATTGAATGTGTCTTGAGTTGTTCCGCTTAAACAAAACAACTCAAGACGCATTCATTGTCATGAAACTTTCGGAACATATCCTGGCTATTAAGGTGCCTTGTTAGGGCCGGCTATCCTTAAATCTGTTCATGTCCGGTCTCTCGAAAGCATATTCTGAAATACGCGCACCTCTTTCGGCACCGCAAGAGTAACACAAGTTTAATCATTCTTTCAATTTGCTGATTTTCAATAATTTGTACAGACCTCTGGTTTTCTATAAAAACAATATTTGGTTAAAAAAAAGTTCTTTTTTTATTTAACAGTCTGTTAGACAACACTGTTAAACCTAAACTAAATGGTTTATATCCGTTTCTAAATCTGCTATTTTTGTACCATGCGGATTTTGATTACAGGAGCTACGGGACTTGTTGGCAGCGAAATAGTACGGCTATGCCATACCCGTGGAATAGCTATTAATTACTTGACTACCCGGAAAGACAAAATCCAAAAATCCGATGACTTCAGGGGTTTTTTGTGGAACCCGGCAAAGGACGAAATTGACCCGGCCTGTTTTAAAGGGGTAGGGGCAATCATAAATCTGGCCGGGGCCAGTATATCAAAAAGATGGACGGCCTCCTACAAGAAGGAAATTTTAGCCAGTAGGGTAGACTCCCTCCGGACCTTGTACAGGGCATTGAAACAGACAAATTCCACGGAAATCCAATCTTTCGTATCGGCGTCCGCTATTGGAATATACCCCAGTTCCCAGACCCAATATTATTCGGAGAATGAAGAAGGGATGGACACCAGCTTTTTAGGAGAGGTGGTTTATAAGTGGGAAAAGGAAATAGCCGTTTTCCAGTCTTTTGATATGGCCGTGGCCCAAATTCGTGTTGGCTTGGTGATGTCTGGACAAGGTGGGGCTTTGCCCGAAATTGCCAAACCTGTGGGCAACTACATGGGGGCGGCTTTGGGCACCGGGCAGCAATGGCAGTCCTGGATACATTGTACCGATTTGGCCCGTATGTTCCTTTTTATTGTAGAAAATGGTTTACAGGGAACCTACAATGGCGTGGGCCCTAATCCGGTGACCAATAGCAAGTTGGTCCGGGAGATAGCCAAAGTAATGGAGAGGCCCTTGTTCCTGCCCAATATCCCAAAGTTTGCGATACGGCTACTTCTTGGAGAAATGGCCTATCTGCTGTTTGCCAGTCAACGGGTAAGCTCTAAAAAAATCGAGGAAGAAGGTTTTGTCTTTAACTTCAGGAACATCTGCAGAACCCTGGAACATATCTATGGGGAGGAGACTCCAAAATCTACGCAAACCGTGATCCAAAAGGAATTTCTTTCATAGGCTCAAAGGGATGCTTGAAATTGTTTGGTACTCGTTAGGGCTTGGAACCAGCTTCTATCCAGCCCTCTGATTCCGATTTTATGATGACATTTTGACATTTTAAAAGAAATGGCAGTACTTTTGCCAACTTAGAAAAGATAAAAGTTGGTAGTCTTCTTTTTGTAGAATCAAGGTAGCAAGAGGATATTCCCGGAAGCCATGGTTCAAAAGCAAGGTTATTGGGAAAATCTGCAAAACCGGATTGGGATTGGAAAGCCCCTGTTTCTTACATCGCGTAGATCAAAAACCGAATACTACCATTTAAAAAACCATAAAATCGTATGAGTAAGAAAGCTAAGGCAGAGGAAATGGAAGAGGTCATTGCCCGGGAACAAGAATCTTCACAGGAAGGTGAGCAATCGCAAGAAGCTCAGGACGAAGTCGTTTCAGAGGAGGAGCGGCTCCGTGAAGACCTAACCAAGGAAAAGGACAAATTTTTACGTCTTTTTGCCGAGTTTGAGAATTACAAAAAACGTACGTCCAAAGAACGGGTAGAGCTATTTAAAACGGCGGGACAAGAGGTAATGCTCTCCCTATTGCCCGTTTTGGACGATTTTGACCGGGCTCTGAAGGAACTGGCCAAATCCGAGGATACCGAAATGTTCAAAGGTGTGGAACTGATAAGTTCCAAACTAAGGGAGACCTTGAGATCCAAGGGTCTGGAAGAAGTCCAAGCGTCCCAGGGCGATACTTTTGATGCCGAGATACACGATGCTATTACCCAACTTCCCGCACCGGACAAAAAACTAAAGGGGAAGATAATGGATGTAGTAGAGAAAGGTTACAAGCTTGGTGATCGAATAATCCGCCACCCCAAGGTGGTATACGGAAATTAAATAAGGTATGAAGGAAGATTATTATGACATTCTTGGGGTAGGTAAAAACGCGTCCGCGGCGGAGATAAAAAAGGCCTACAGGAAAAAGGCATTACAGTATCATCCGGACAAGAACCCTGGGGACTCCAAGGCGGAGGAAATGTTCAAGAAATCTGCAGAGGCCTATGAAGTCTTGAGCAACCCGGACAAGAAGGCCCGTTATGACCAATTTGGCCACGCCGCCTTTGAAGGGGGTGGTGGTTTTGGCGGTGGCGGCATGAATATGGAGGATATCTTCAGCCAGTTCGGGGATATTTTTGGTAGCGCTTTTGGCGGCGGGGGATTTAGTGGTTTTGGCGGATTTGGCGGTGGTCAACGACGGGTAAAGGGAAGCAATCTTAGGATACGGGTGAAGCTTACCTTGGATGAGGTGGCCCATGGTGTGGAGAAAAAGGTTAAGGTACGCAGAAAGGTACAGGCCGATGGGGTTACCTATACCACCTGTGGCACCTGTAGCGGAAGTGGGCAGGTCACTAAGATTACCAATACCATTTTGGGCCGCATGCAAACGGCCGCCACATGTTCTACCTGCGCGGGAAGTGGGCAACTTTTGGACAAAAAACCAAAAGATGCCGACGCCCAGGGACTCATGGTCCGTGAAGAGACGGTGTCCATAAAAATTCCTGCCGGGGTAGAGGAAGGGATGCAACTTAAGGTAAGTGGAAAGGGGAACGAAGCTCCTGGAAATGGCGTGCCTGGAGACCTTTTGGTAGCCATTGAGACCGAGGACCATAACACCTTAAAGCGGGAAGGGGACAATCTACATTACGACCTCTATATTAGTTTTTCGGAAGCCGTTTTGGGTACCTCCAAGGAAATTGATGCGGTAGGTGGCAAAGTTAGGATAAAGTTAGAGCCTGGTATACAGTCCGGAAAAATACTGCGTCTTAGGGGCAAGGGCATTACGAGTATCAATGGATATGGCAGCGGCGATTTGTTGGTCCATATCAACGTTTGGACGCCCAAAGAGCTTACCCGGGAGCAACGGGAGTTTTTTGAGCGCATGCAAGGAAACGATAACTTTGAACCAAGGCCTGAAAAATCGGATAAATCTTTTTTTGAGAAGGTCAAGGATATGTTTTCTTAAACAAAAAGATGTATTCTCTTGACGGATTTATATCCTTGTATTAAATAAAAACTGTATATTTGGATTGATATTGGGAAACCAATATTAATTTTCTTTTTCATAGCAATTTTTTTCCCATCCTTAATCTCTTTAAGGGTGGGTTTTGTTTTTTAGGGCAAACGGAACTTGGAGATGGGCCCTTATGGATGCGGGAAATTCCATGCTGTACGGAATTGAGGTTTGTCCTTTGAAAAAGTACAGATACGTTCAATATCTATATCTTTGGCAAAATTGCTTGCTTGCATGAAGGACATCTTGGTCACTAGGGAAGTTACCAAACGATTTGGAACACACACCGCATTGCATAACGTATCCCTGGAAATCCCTCGAAATAGTATTTATGGACTTTTAGGTCCGAACGGGGCGGGAAAGACCACCCTTATACGTATTATAAATCAAATAACCCATCCGGATCAGGGCACGGTTTTTTTTGATGGAGTACCCTTGGCACCCCATCACATTGCCCAAATTGGCTATTTGCCAGAGGAACGCGGACTATACAAAAGCATGAAGGTGGGTGAACAGGCACTGTATTTGGCCCAGCTTAAGGGATTGTCAAAGGCAGAGGCCAAAAAGCGTCTCCGGTACTGGTTCCAACGTTTGGGGATAACCGGTTGGTGGCACAAGAAAATTCAGGAACTTTCCAAAGGAATGGCCCAAAAGATCCAGTTTATCGTCACGGTATTGCATGAGCCCAAGCTTTTGATATTTGATGAGCCCTTCAGCGGTTTTGACCCCATCAACGCCAATATTATCAAGGACGAGATTCTCAGGCTAAGGGATGGGGGCACTTCCATTATTTTTTCTACCCATAGAATGGAATCCGTTGAGGAGCTTTGTGAGCATATTGCTTTGCTGCACAAATCGGAAAAAATATTGGACGGCAAGCTTTCGGATATCAAAAAAGCCTATAAAAGCAATATTTTTGACGTCTCTATCGACGGATTTCGGGCGGAATCCCTTATGGCGGAGTTGCAGCACAGCTTTACCATTGGTGCCGTTACCCAAAACGCTTTGGAGAATTCCGTGGACTTTACCGTGCAATTGCCTTCCGGCAGTTCCGGGGATTTTTTGGGTTATCTTTCGGATAGGGCCAACGTTACGCGATTCGTGGAAACCGTTCCCACGGCCAATGAAATATTTATTAAAACGGTGGAAAGTAAGGAGTCGAATGAGTAAGCTATCACTGATCATACGAAGGGAGTACTTGGCCAAAGTGCGGAATAAATCCTTTGTTATCATGACTTTTCTAAGCCCTATCCTTATGGTGGGCATGGTAGTCTTGATTGCTTATTTGGCCAAATTGAACGACAGTGAGAAGCGAGTAATCGGCGTTTTGAACAACAGCCACTATTTTTCCAATACGTTTTTACCCACCCAAAGTACCTCCTATGTCCAGTTCAAAGACCTTAGTTTGGAACGGGCCAAAGACTCCACCCTAGAAATGGGGTATTACGGTCTTCTCTATATTCCGGATGCCCCTAATTTGGAAAAAATCTCCGAAAATGTGTTTTTCTATACCAAGGATGCGCCTATGACCACGGTGTTGGATAAGTTGGAAGAGATTTTCCAGGGCCGTTTGTTTCAGCAAAGGCTTCAGGATATTGGGGTTTCCGCCCAGGAATTCGCCAGGGTAGAGGACAAATTTCAAATAAAGACCGCCACCTTTTCAGGCCAGCGAAACCTTAAGGGAATCAATATGGTAAAAGCCTTTATTGGCGGTGGCTTCGGATACCTCATTATGATGTTTATCATTATCTATGGTGGATTTGTTATGCGAAGTGTTATTGAGGAAAAGACCAGTAGGATCATAGAGGTGATCATATCTTCCGTAAAGCCTTTCCAATTGATGATGGGTAAGATTATAGGTACTTCCTTGGCCGGCGTTACCCAGTTTGCCATCTGGATCGTTTCCGCATCCTTGTTAATGTTCGTCGTATTCACGATGTTGGGGCTGGATATATCGGTATTGGGGCAAAATCCTTCGTTTGCACAAGGCATACCTTCCACCATTTTCCAAATAGATGAAAGTTTGCAACTTTATTTTTGGGAACTGTTGAAGATACCTTGGTTGCTGCTGATTACCTTTTTTATAGTGTACTTTATCTTGGGTTACTTGATCTATAGTTCCATCTATGCGGCCATTGGGGCAGCGGTGGATAACGAAACGGATACCCAACAGTTTATTTTTCCGATCATATTGCCCTTAATGTTGGCCATATATGTGGGATTCTTTTCGGTATTTGGCAATCCGCACGGGCCTATTGCGGTGGGCTTCTCCCTTTTCCCCCTAACCTCACCTATTGTAATGCTTATGCGCTTGCCCGGCGGTATCGGGGAAGGTGGTGTCCCTATTTGGGAGCTGGTGGCCTCCATAGTACTTCTTGTGGCCACGTTCATAGGAATAGTTTGGTTGGCCGCACGGATCTACAGGGTGGGGATTTTAATGTATGGCAAAAAACCAACCTATAAAGAACTGTATCGGTGGTTAAAGTATTGATAATGCTTCAGCAACAGGCCCAGGATATTGGTGGGGCGACCCAGGACCTCTGGACTTCCATTGAGGATTTTTTGGATATTGGACTTCACGTAGGCGAGGGTGATAGGCGTATTGACATTACCATTGGTCTTTTATTGTTGCTTACCGTAGCCTTTTTGCTGACGAGTTTTACATTAAAGTTGTTGCGTGGGCTGATTACCCGTAAAATGGAATCGGACGATAAGCTTAAATTCATAAGTATATTTAAGTTTATCCGGTATCTGGTCTATGTGGTGGTAATCCTTATAACCATGAAGGCGGCGGGCATAGACATTACCATTGTGCTCACCGCCTCCGCCGCACTTTTTGTAGGTTTGGGACTAGCCTTGCAGGAGCTCTTTCAGGATGTTATTGCCGGGATGTTTATTGTTCTTGACAAATCCATGCACATCGGGGATATCGTGGAGGTCGATGAAAAAATAGGCAAGGTTTTTGAAATCAAGTTAAGGACTACCCGTGCCATTACCCGGGACGATAAGGTAATCATCATCCCAAACCATAAATTTATCAGCGATATCGTCTACAATTACACTCAAAACCATAAGACAACAAGGGAACAGGTGACCCTTGGAGTGGCCTATGGAAGTGATGTGGACTTGGTAACGCGACTTTTGGAAAAAGTGGCAGGCGAGCAGCAGGGCGTGCTCAAAAATCCCAAACCTTTTGTTTTGTTTGAGGATTTTGGGGATTCTGCCTTGATCTTTTCCCTCTATTTTTTTACCAATGATGTTTTTGGGGATCCCAGGATAAAAAGCGGGATACGGTATAGTATAGAGAAGGAGTTCCGCGAACATCAAGTCGTAATTCCGTTCCCACAACGGGATGTGCACATACATCAAGGTAAGGTCTTAGGTAATAACGGGCATGGGTCCGGGAATATGGATGCATAGCCGCGTTTTTTTGAAAAGGTCTCTATTTTTGAAAATTTAAACTGAAAGCATGTCAAGAATTTTGGTTATCGAGGATGAATCCGCCATCAGACGGGTATTGGTAAAAATCCTTTCCGAGGAAAGCGAAACCTATCGTTTGGAGGAGGCGGAAGATGGTCTAAAAGGTTTGGAGACCATTAAAAAAAATGACTTTGATCTGGTATTGTGCGATATAAAAATGCCCAAAATGGATGGGGTAGAAGTATTGGAAGCAGCGCGAAAAATAAAACCGGAGATTCCTTTTATAATGATTTCGGGGCACGGTGATCTGGACACCGCCGTGAATACCATGCGTTTGGGGGCCTTTGACTATATTTCCAAACCTCCTGATCTTAATAGATTATTGACTACGGTACGCAACGCCCTGGATCGTAAGGAATTGGTAGTGGAGAACAAAATCCTTAAGAAAAAGGTGAGCAAGAATTATGAAATGGTAGGCGAGAGCAAGGAGATTATGGCCATTAAGGACATGATTGAAAAGGTGGCGCCTACGGATGCCAGGGTACTCATTACGGGCTCCAATGGTACGGGAAAGGAATTGGTGGCCCATTGGATCCACCAAAAAAGTCAGCGAAGCAAGGCTCCTTTTATTGAGGTGAATTGTGCCGCCATACCTTCGGAACTTATTGAAAGTGAATTATTCGGACACGTTAAAGGGGCCTTTACCTCTGCCGTAAAGGACCGCGCCGGCAAGTTTGAGGCGGCCAACAAGGGAACCATTTTCCTGGATGAGATAGGGGATATGAGCCTTTCTGCGCAAGCCAAGGTCTTACGGGCCCTTCAGGAAAACAAGATTTCCCGGGTGGGTACCGATAAGGATATAAAAGTGGATGTCCGCGTAGTGGCCGCCACCAATAAAGATTTAAAAAAGGAGATTGCGGGAGGGAGGTTCCGTGAAGATCTTTACCATCGCCTAGCCGTAATTTTGGTGCAGGTGCCGGCCTTAAATGACAGACGCAACGATATCCCCCTTTTAATTACCCATTTCGCCAAAAAAATTGCTTCGGAACAAGGCATTTCCCCAAAAACCTTTTCGGATAAGGCGGTAAAACTGCTAAAGGGCTATGACTGGACGGGAAATATCCGGGAATTGCGCAACGTAGTGGAGCGCCTTATCATTCTAGGCGGGGCGGAGGTCACAGAGGAGGATGTTAAACTTTTTGCCAGTAAATAAACATAAACATTTCTTCAAAAACGGGATTTTATCCGGCTTATGGAATTGCTTGGCAAGGCGTTATGGCCATTCTATCTGGATTTGTATTATCGCGCCTGTTCCATACAGTCACCCAATTGCCTCAATGCCTTTGCCGTAATCTCCTTGGTCCGCAGGTTGTAATATTTTTTTCCCTCGCTAAGATTGGGTTTTAACAATTCCTGCTCACAATGGTTGTAGATTTTCTGTGCAAAATCCTTGGCTTCCAAGCAGTTAACGGAATTAATGACTTCATTTAGGGAAGATTTGTAATTTTCCAGGGACAGGTCAATTTTGCTTTTTAATAGTCCCGCATCCGGCTTTTTCGCAAACTTCTTGTTCTTAGGAACTTTCGCAGTATTCAATACGAGGACATCATTGCCATAGGGGCTATCGTGAAACTCGTGGTCCGCCAGGGCGTCCAAGCTGTCCAAAATCCGTTTCAAGGCACGATCTAACAATATTCGGGTAGCTCCAATGGTGGAGGCCCGCGTAGCCATTTTTAAATTATGAAGACCTTCATCTATACTGTTCAGGGCGTAATCACATCCACATTCATTAATCTGATCTTTGGATTTAACAATGGCGTTCAAGGCTTTGTAGGCGTAATAACGGGCCTTGTTGATATCATCCATTGCCAAGGCCTTCTCCGTCTGGGATTTTACATAACCAATATTGGAACCTGCATACTTACAGGCCTCAGTGGAGGTAAAGGAGGAAAACAGCACCAAAAGGAGCGTTCCAAGAAGTATAGAATGTTTTTCCATTTTAAGGTTAATTCAATGTAAAATTTGGGATATTTTACAGGGTAAAGATAGAGATAAGGGTAGCCGTACCCTTTTTTTTTCGATGGACGGAGGGGGCAGGGCAAAATATTGGATAAAGGGGTTGTATGGCCCGTTCAACCGCATTTTTTTTTAACAGTTGATGCATTTCAACGATAAAATTATTTTGAAAACTCGAGAGGAGTTCTTTATCTTACCCCTTATGAAGCAAGTAGATGCAACACAATTTAAGGCAAATGGGCCCATAAAACTGGCAGATATTCCTACTTTGGAGGATTTGGACGCCCCAAAAAAAGAACTTAAGGACACTCTAGAGGAGGTTCGGGAGGAACTTGGGGATTTTCAGGATGTGTTGTACGCCCATGCCAAATACAGTGTTCTCGTATGCCTCCAGGGTATGGATGCTGCTGGTAAGGATAGCTTGATCCGTGAGGTTTTCAAGGATTTCAATGCACGTGGCGTAGTAGTCCATAGTTTTAAGGTTCCCACGGCATTGGAACTTAAACACGATTATATCTGGCGGCATTATATCGCATTACCGCCCAAGGGCAAGTTTGGGGTTTTCAATAGGACCCACTACGAAAACGTATTGGTTACCCGGGTGCATCCGCAGTACATCCTCAATGAAAACATTCCGGAAATCCGTCGTGTGGAGGATATTGACCAAAAGTTTTGGGACCGCCGTTTTGAGCGTATCAATAACTTTGAGCGGCATATCGCGGAGAACGGAACCCTCATTTTTAAGTTTTTCCTACATCTTTCCAAGGAAGAACAACGACTCCGTCAACTTAGACGACTAAAGCTAAAGCGCAAAAACTGGAAATTTTCACCAGGAGACCTTGAGGAACGCAAACTTTGGGACAACTATATGGAATGCTACGAGGAAGCTATTGGCAAAACCTCCAAGCCCCATGCCCCTTGGTATGTTATTCCCGCGGACAATAAGAATGCGGCCCGGCTAATTGTGGCCTCTATTCTTTTACAAGAGTTAAAAAAATACAAAGATATCCGGGAACCTGAACTCGATCCGGAAATACATGCTAATTTAGAGGCTTACATCCGGCAATTGGAAAACGAGACAAATGAATAGAATTACGCTGCTCTTCTTGATATGGGGCATGCTGGCATTGGGCCAGGCCACGGACCAAGAACGTATCAGGGAGATTTACAATGTGGCCCTTACCCAGGGAAAAGCCTATGACTGGCTTAATCATCTTTCCAATCAAATAGGAGGCCGGCTTTCGGGATCCATACAGGCACAACAGGCCGTTGATTACACTAAAAATCAAATGGAGTCCTTGGGATTGGACAGGGTTTGGCTGCAGCCTGTAATGGTGCCCAAGTGGGTCAGGGGCACTCCGGAATACGCCTATATCGAAACTACCCCTGGCGTTACTTCTACGGTTCCCATATGTGCCTTGGGCGGTTCCGTGGCCACCCCGGCCATAGGCCTTAAGGCCCAGGTAGTGGAAGTACAGGGATTAAACGAACTAAGACAATTGGGTACGGCCAAGGTCAAGGGAAAAGTCGTCTTTTTTAACCGGCCAATGGAACCTACCTTAATCAACACTTTTGAGGCCTACTCGGGCTGTGTTGATCAGCGCTATTCCGGAGCCGCGGAAGCTGCAAAATTAGGTGCTATAGCGGTAGTGGTACGGTCTATGACCCTTAGTTTGGATGATTATCCGCATACAGGTGCCATGTCCTATGGTGATTTACCGGTGGCGGACAGGATACCCGCGGCTGCCATAAGTACCAAGGGGGCAGAGTTGTTGAGCACTACCCTAAAGTTAAACCCCGGGCTCAAGTTCTATCTAAAGCAGAACTGCAAACAATTTGAGGATGTGGAGTCCTTTAACGTTATCGGGGAGATTACCGGAAGTGCGTACCCGGATGAGATCATCGTTGTAGGGGGACATCTGGATTCCTGGGATCTTGGCGACGGTTCCCATGATGACGGGGCGGGCTGTGTACAAAGCATGGAGGTACTTAGCCTGTTCAGAACCATGGGCACCGTCGCCAAGATCCCAGGAATCCAGATGTCCCCCTACAACGATGATCTCATCCGGGTACGCACTTCCGGTAATCTCCC